>JAUIHC010000518.1 GCA_030432455.1 Phycisphaerae bacterium
CTCCTCGCCCTCGGGCAGCCGCTCGATGATCTCCACCACGAAGCCGAAGTGGACGCCGTCGAGCTCCTCCCGCTGCAACCGCCGCGGGTTGAAGCGAATCGCAAACGGTCGGGACGTCCCCGCCCAGCGGCGAAGACCGTCGCGGAAGACCTCGGCCACCGCGTCGTCGGTCGCGGCATCGCCGGCCCAGGCCTCGAGTCGTGGTCGGGGAAGATCCTCCGGGCGAGCCAGCGTCACCGTCGTCGTCACCGTGCCCACGAGGTCGCGATCGACCGCCTCGCGTTCGACGATCATCGCCTCGGGATCGACCACCGCGACGTCGAAGGTCGCTCGGATCGCAGTCGACGCCGTCCATGTCTCGGTCGGCGGGAGTGTGAAGTGATGCCGCCGTCTGATCGACGACAGATTGCGATAGCCGACCCGATGCCACGGCACCTCATCGACGGCGCCCGCCCCGCCCACTCCACCGGCGTCATCATCCGCGGTGAGCGTGACGATCGCGTCGGCCCCGGCGGGCCACCAGTCGCGAATCGACATCGCAGCGGGCACCGGTTCGTCGGCGGGCCACGCCGGCGGCAGCTCCAGCTCGATCCTCGGCGGAATGCTCAGCAGGCGTCGGTGATTCGGGCTCTCCGGCGGGGCATATCGCGTGCGAAGTTCGTCGGCGAGCAGGCCGTAGCGCTGCATCCACGAGTCGCCCGGCGGCCGTGCCCCCGAATCGCCGGCGGTCACCGTCTCCACCAGCGCCGACACCGTCGCCTCCGAGAGATCCTCGCCGAGCATTCGCCGCCGAAGCTCCTCCGCGATCGGGCCGGGGCCGAGCACGCTCGACGGATCGATCGGCATCATGACCACGAGCAGTCGTGACGGCAGGATCATGAGCGGGTTGCCGCCGAGGGCGATCAGGCGGACGGTGATCGCGCCGGCGAGCAGCACCGTGATCGCCAGCACCGCCTTGCCCCAGTGCCGTCGCGTGCGGAGCAGATCCGCCGGACGTCGCGCGGTCCAGCCGCACTCGGTGCAGGTCAGCCCCTGCGACTCGACGAACGGATGGCCGCACCGCAGGCATCGCGGCCCTTCTCGGGCCTTGTCCGCGAAGAGCGCGCGGATCACGAACCACAGCATCACCGCCACCGCGATGCCGCCGATCACCCAGGGTTGCCACGCGGCCCAGGCGCTCACGATGACCGGCTCAGGCCTGACGGATCCAGCGAAGCAGCTCGAGCGGCGTCGGGGCCTTGCCCTGCATCAGCACGCCGATCCGGAAGATCCTCGAGGCCGCCCACACGAACACGATCACCGATCCGATTCCGATGCCCGCGCCGAGCAGCAGTTGCCAGATCGGGATCGGCTCGGTCGCGGCGCCGAGTCGCATCACCATTGCGAACGGCAGCACCGGCGGCAGAAGACTGGCCACGGTCGCGAGCATGCCGTTCGGATTCTCGCCGATCGGCATCCACAGGAGCATCGGCACGATGAGCACCAGCATCACCGGTCCCATGAGCGACTGCGCCTCGCGAAGATCGCTCACCGCACTCCCGACCGCGGCCATCAACGACGCGATCGTGAAGTATGCGATCAGGAAGAACAGCCCGCACCAGAGGAGCAGCGAGGTCGAGATCAGGTCCGCCATCGCGAAGGCGGTGAGCCCCGCGATCGCGAGCCCTCCGTAGGTGACGAGGATCACCAGCGACACCAGTGCGAGTCCGAGGATCTTCCCCCACAGGAGCTCGAGCGGCCCGACCGCGCTCAGCACGACCTCCATGACCTTGTTCGACTTCTCCTCGATGGTCGAGGTGAGGAGGTAGTTGCCCGCGGTGAAGGTGGCGATCCACAACAGCATCATGAAGCCGAATGGCACCAGCATCCGAAGCTCGCTGTCCTCGCTCTCGACGCCCTCCTGCCCGAGTCGAACGACCTCCACCGGCGGCCTGGACATCATCGCCTCGATGCGATCGTAGTCGTCCCCGTCCGCCTGGAATCGCGCCCGAATCACGGCGTTGCGGACGAGGTCCCGAAGTTCGCCGCCGTTCCGCGGCGAGAGATCGGTCGGCACGAAGAGATCGAGCCGGTCGCCTCGGCCGGTGTTCTCGCCGGAGCGGGGTTCCAGTTGGGTCGCGGGAACGGTCAGAACGCCGATCCATCGCCCGTCGCGGGCTTCGAGCTTCAGGGCGTCGACATCGGCATCGGCGCCGAAGGTGGTGACCGCCACCATCGGGGCGGAGGTGGCCTGGG
>JAUIHC010000519.1 GCA_030432455.1 Phycisphaerae bacterium
CGATCGTCCGCACGCCGAACTGGGGGTCGTCGAGGGTGATGGTGGTGGGCGTGTCGCCGAGGCGGACGACCCAGTCGAAGTCGGCGCGGCCGCCCGAACCGGGGAGGGCATCGACGAACTCGAGCGGACGACCCTGCAGGATCGAGTCGCGCGGGGTCGAGATCCGCACCGCCAGCGGACGGATCGCGTCGCTGGTCCGGCTCATCGCGGTGCGAAGCGGCAGCGTGCCGTCGTTGCGGACCGCGAATCGAATGCGGGCGAGTCCGCCCCCGAGGTCCTCGAACTCGGGGCCCTCGACCGCGAGCTCCGGGCGAAGGTCGGCGAAGGCGGCCACGAAGTCGGCCTGCTTGCGGGCGAGCTCGTCGAGTTCACGCGCGGGCGGGTTGAGCATGAAGCCCGGCACCCAGCCGCCGATCTCGACCGCGCCCAACTGCGGATGCTCGAAGGCGTGCCATTCGACGAACCCGGCCCCGTCGAGATGGTCGCTCCAGGCGAGCCAGCCCGCGGCTTCGGCGTCCTTCGGGGCGGGCGGCGCGTCGGCATCCGACTCGGTGGCGTCCGCGGTCTCGGCCGCCGCGTCGGCATCGTCCTCCGACGGGGGCGGCACATCCGGCCGACCCCACCCCGTCACCGCCGCGGTCGGAATGCCGCGGTGGGCGTAGAGCCAGGCGTGCAGCCCGCCCGCGTCGTCGTCGTCGCCGGTGCGGGTCTGGCCGACGGTGTCCTGGTAGGTGGACTGCAGCGTCTTGAAGATCGGGAGGTCCGCCTCGTCGATGCCGATCGGCGTTCGGCCGGTGATGTCCTTCTTCTTGGTCTCGGGGAGGTTCACGATCGTGTCGTGCGGACCGAAGACGACCGCGCCGATGATCGTCGGATGGGCGATCACGAACTCCGCGAGGGCGAGCGTCTCGGGCTCGCTCAGGGGATACGGTCCCGACTCGGTCTCGTGCTCGCGAAAGAGGTGCATGAAGTTGCGGTCGAGGCGGACCTCGCCGTGACCGTCCTCGCCGATCATCCCGTCGCCGTCGAGATCGACGCCCTCGATCAGCATCGCGTGCGTGGCCCGCTCGCCCGCGTCGCGGTCGGGGGTCCGCATGAGCCTGGGCTCGCCGGGGTCGGGCAGGTGCGTCGCAGGCCGCGAGAGCGGCGGGTTCGCGATCCGGATCATCGTGACGATGCCGTCGCCGTCGAGGTCCTGCGGGCCGTCCTCGTCGGTGAAGCCGTCGCGGTCGGCATCGATGGTGCGGGCGTTGCCGCGGCGATCGACGATCGGCCCGGACCGCAGGGCGGCCACGCCGTCGGGGTTCAGCCGCGGCACCACGAAGATCGTCACCTCGTCGAGGAGCCCGGCGTGCGAGGCGAGCAGGTTCTCGGCGACCCGGACCGCATACTCGGTTCCCGCCTGATGCAGGGGATCGAGCCCGGCGACGACCAGCATGGCGGGTCGCGTGGCGGCGGGGGCGTCGGAGTCCGCGAGCGTCACGACCGGAATCGGGCGGCCCTGCCGACTGGTGCCGAGCGGGGTGACGGTGGCGCGGGGCGACTCGTCGATCGCGCGGAGCCGGGCGTCCAGCGCGGCGTCGTCGAGTTGGCCCGACCAGGGGGCGATCGGGGCTGGTGGCGCGGCGAGCGCCGCGCAGGCGGTGAGGATGATCGGCACGGACATGCGGGACTCCGGGGTTCTGCTCTTCGCGTGTCGGGAATGCGGTCTGGGACCGGTCAGAGTTCGATGCGGACTTCGGCGTCGTCCATGAGATAGAGGCCGACCAGCCAGTTCTCGACGAGATACGGCGACACCGACAGGCGGCCGGTGATGGTGCCGAAGTTGATCGCGTGTCGCTGGTTGGCGGCCATCGGTTCGACGAGCGTCGCCTCGATCGCGTCGTAGGGCGTCGGGGGAATGCCGATGCAGCAGCCGTCCCACTGGTTCAGCATGACGAGCAGCTCCGCCGACTCGCTGCCGCCGAGGGGGAAGGCGACATAGCCGTCGATGCGGATCCACGCGCCGTCGAGGGCGGCGATCCGCTGCGGGATGTTCCGTTCGCCGAGACTCGGGCGATAGGCGTCGCCGCAACTCGCCAGCAGTTCCCAGCTCACGCGGTACGGGTCGTCCCTGGTGCCCGAGCCGCGGATGGTGTAGGTGTCGTCGGCGACGAGCGCGTCATCCACCTGCACGAGCCGGCCCGGGACCACGGTGCCGTCGGGGATCTCGCGGTCGAG
>JAUIHC010000520.1 GCA_030432455.1 Phycisphaerae bacterium
ACACCGCCCTCGAGGACGAGGTCGCGTGGATCCACGAGCAGGTCGCATCCGACGGTCTCGTCACGGCGGGCGTCGCGGGGTGGCGACCCGCGGGAGACGCCGGTCGAACCACGGGATGGCTCGACCGACTCGCGGAGACGCCCGGCGTGGTCGGGGTCCGCGAGGTGCTCCATCCCGAGGGGCATCCGGCCTCGGACCCGGCGGAACCGTCGCGGATCCGGTCGATCCGCGAGGCGGGTGATCGCGGGCTGGTGGTCGACCTCTGTGTCCGACCCGATCAACTGGCCGCCGTCGAGACCCTGCTCGCCGAGGTCCCCGAGACCACGGTCGTCCTGGATCATCTCGGTCGCCCGCGATCCGCGGAACCGGTGTCTGCCGAGTGGCAGGCCATGATCGCGCGGCTCGCGACGCACCCGAACCTGCGCGTCAAGATCAGTGCCCTCGTCGAGTGTGCCGAGGGCCGCGACTGGACTCCGGATCGATTCCGTCCGTTCATCGAGATCGTGCTTGACGCGTTCGGTCCGGATCGGGCCATGTGGGGGAGCAACTGGCCGATGTGCGTGGATGACGCGGCGGGGCTGGCCGGCTGGCTCGATGCGGCCAGACTCGCGTGCGGGCGACTCGACGAGGCCGGGAGGTCCGCGCTCTTCGGCGGCACCGCGCGACGGATCTACGGACTCGCCGCGGATTGACGAGGGCCGCGTCCGAGCGGCACACTGCACCTTCGGAACGAGCGGGACGAGAGGCGGGACGGTCGAGTTCCCGCGACCACGATCATGGAGGATCCCGTGGGCCACTCTCTGGATGAAGACTGGAGCATCGTCGCCACCGCACTCGCAGGCGATCTGGATGCCATCGGCCGTCCGACGGTGGTCGATGCGTTTCTCCGGGTGCTCGAGGACTGGGTCCGCCAGCAGATCGTCACGGGACCGCCCTCCGATCCGATCCGGTGCCGGGTTCGGCCGCGGTTCCGCCTGCTCCGCGACGTGTCGAACGCGTTCGACTTCATCGGTGAGATGCTGCTCGAGCGGCGGACCCAGTTCGTCAGGGGCACGTTCCGTGGATCCGAGTTCGGTGAACTGTCGCGGCCCGAGGGGCTTGCCCGGATCGCGTCCGCGTCGTGGCTTGAGCGGCGGATGTTCACGTATCTGCGGCAGGAGGCGGCGCGCGGCATGGTGGGCATGCCCGAGAAGGAGCGTCGAGTCGGCTCGCTCGATGTCGGTGAGAACGGGTCGCTCGGGGACGGGATCGGCGCCGCGTCGGGCGATCGCGAAGGGCCCGGCCGCGACTTCCGGTTGCTCGAGGCGCTCTCCGGTGGACGACCGGTGCTCGTGCTCGATCTCTCCGCCGTGACGTCGTCGGCCATCGTCGGGACCGCGGGATTGCAACTCTGGCGTCGCCTCGACGCGGACGCCTCGTCGAGCGCCGAAGCTCGGGCGGTGGCGGTGTCCTCGCTCCGCGGCGACGAGCCGGATCTCGAGGCGGCGCACGACGCGGCGATGGCGCGGCATGAGGCGCGGATCGCCGAACTTCGGGATCGCCGGTTCCGGCATCCCAACATGGAGATCCGGACCGCGGAGAACATCGAACGACAGATCAACGAGACGCTCGCGGCCACACTGCTCTGGCCGTTGCTCGGGGCCACGGTGACGGAACTCTTCGGCCTCCCGAGTGTGAACGCCGGCGAGCAGCGGATCTCGAAGTACCGCAAGGCGCTTCCGTCGCTGCTGCCCGCGCTGGTGGCGCTGGCGAACGAGGTATTCGGTCACGAGCCCGACGGCACGGAGGCTCAGTCGTGACCGCGTCCGCCGGGATCCACCCGTCGATCGAATCGCTGCTCGCGGCGGAGCCGACGCTCGAGGAGACCATCGCCTCGATGATCGAACGACCGATGCGGTTCATCGCCCGACGCCATCGCGATGAGCACGTTCGAAAGCATGTGCTCGCGGCGCGGAACGAGCGGTGGCAGGACCTCCTGAATCCGCCCCTGCTCTCGCAGGTCCGCGACGGCGACGGCGGTGAGGTCGCCTTCGAGGGGCTGGCCCGCGCCTATGTGCGGGTGCTGGCCGAGGCCTTCGAGGAGGCGGTGCAGGCCGGGGCTCGGGTGGTGCGGCTGGTGAGGTTCGAGGTGCTCCCGCCGACCGAACCCGGACAGGTCATCGGGGGGTACCGGGCGGACCTTCGCACCCTCACCGCGTGGTGCCCGGTTCG
>JAUIHC010000521.1 GCA_030432455.1 Phycisphaerae bacterium
GCCTGGGTGGTTGGTTGAAGATGATGTAGATAGGGGCCTGGGCCTCCTGGGGACCGAGGGGCATCCTCGGGGGGCTTGCTCCTTCACTACCGCAGTAGGTTCAGGAGAGCCAGTCGAGGAGGGCCTTCCGGATGGCCCGGAGCCGGTCGTTGGAGATGGAGTCGGCCCGGACGTAGTGGGTGAGGCCGACGGCAGCCCGACCGGTGATCCTCGAGGCGGTCTCCCCAGCGTGGCCCATGACGGCCATCTCGAGGGCCTCTCCGTCGACCTGGCCAGCGACGGTCCGAAGGGTGGTCCGCCAGGAGGTGTAGGGGCGAGGTCCGCCCAGATGCTTCGTCGAGACGTTCCGCCAGTACCAGGAGATCCGTCGAGCGTTCGTCGGCCCTCCTCGCTTGGTCTTGAGCGGGAGCCCGGCCTCTTGGATCTCGGCGATGACGAACGAGGGGAGAGCTGCTCGTCGAGGGCGTCCGGTCTTCTGGCGGGGCTGGACGAACCACTGGCCGTCGAAGGACTCGGGGGAGACGTACTCCAGGTCGGAGCCGTTGCATCCCGCGAAGAGCCCGAGCCCCATGGCCGAGCGTCCGAAGGCGTCGAGCCGCTCCCATAGGTGCCGGAACTCTGCCGGGGTGTAGACGGGTTTTGGCGTGATGCGGACTGGCTTGGACGGCATGTCGCCGAGCCTGGGCGGGACGTCGATGATGCCCTCGATCTCGTGGCACCATCGGATCCAGGTGCGGACGAAGCTGCGGAGATGCTTGAGCCGGACCGGTCCCCAGCGACGAGATGCGTGGACGATGAGCTCGCGGAAGTCCGACGTCTTGAGCTGCTCGACGGGGACGTCTCGGGGCAGGCCCTCGCGGACCATCTCGCTGAGCTCGCGGATCTTCGTGAGCGTGGCGGGACGGATCTGCTCGACCTGAACCGCGACCTCCTTGGCGTGAAGGAAGGCGTCGATCGCTTGCGGAACGGGGACGGTGCTCATGGTGGACCTCCGTGTTGGGAGGCCGAAACCCTAAGCACCGGTAGCGGGCTCTACGGGAGCTCGGAACCGCCGGTCACTTGGACCGGGTGGTCTAACCCCGGTTTTCGGGGCCGGACCTGTGGGGGAACGCGAGTGGAAGGGCTCGAACCTTCAACCGCCGGTTTCGTAGACCGGTGCTCTATCCAATTGAGCTACACTCGCCGGTGAATCGAGTCGCGGATTGTAGCGGGATCGGCCCGTCTTGGGAACCCGCCCGCGAGACCCCTCATGAGGTGCTCTTCAGCCAGACCCGTCACGCGGGCAGGTTGTCGTCTGTGTCGGTCGCCGTGTCGGACTCGGCGATCGCGGTGGTGTCGTCGTCACCGGATTCGGGCGTGGCGGTCTCGGCCGGCGCGAGCCAGCTGCCGTCGAGCCCGCGATCCGCGGCATCCATGAGTCGGCTGGCGGCGAGCGGGGCGAGCAGCACGGCGATGCCGAAGACCATGGCGGCGTACCGAGGCCACGGCGACGGACCGGCGACGAGTCCTTCGGTGCGGGCATCGGGCTTGCGGACCACCGGAATGCCCGCGAGCTGCAGGTAGTAATAGGAGCTGACCGCACTGGTCGCCATGAGCACGACCACCAGCGGCACCTCGCCCGCGGTGATGCCCGCGATCACGATGTCGAGCTTGCCCCAGAACCCGAAGAGCGGCGGGAGGCCGACCATGGAGAACGCCGCGATCGCCATGATCGTGGCGAGCCCGGGATGGTTCTTCCACATCCCGCCGAGGTCCTCCAGCCGGTCGATCTCACGACCCTGACGCTCGAGACCCGCGAGGGCGCCGAACATGGCGACATTCGCGACGCCGTAGGTCGCAAGGTAGAAGAGCACCGCCTCGATGCCGCCCGCGGTGCCCGCGACCACGCCGACCAGCATGTAGCCGCTGTGGGCGACCGACGAGTACGCGATGAGCCGCTTCACCGACGTCTGGAGCAGGGCGCCGACGTTGCCGAGGATCATGGTGAGGACCGCGATCACCCAGAGTGTGGCGTGCACGGCGCGAGGCAGGCCCTCGATCGGCACCTTCACGCCCGCGTCGTCGATGACCGAGTGGCCCGACCAGCCGAGGGCGGCGCAGAGCAGGATGATCGCGGCGAAGCCGGTCACCTTGGGGATGAACGAGATGAAGCCGGTCACCGGGGTCGGCGCGCCCTGGTAGACATCCGGGGCGTAGAAGTGCA
>JAUIHC010000055.1 GCA_030432455.1 Phycisphaerae bacterium
GCGTGGTCGGCGCGATCGCGATCTTCATCTACACCCAGGCGGTCTGGATGCCCGAAGTCCGATCCGCGGTCGGCAGCCACTGAGCCCAAGCACCAAAAGCGGGACAGGCGACATTTTTCCGCGCTCACCACCAAAAGCGGGACAGGCGACATTTTTCTGCGCTCACCCTCGCCGGGAGCGGCCGAGAAGAGCCGAAGGTCCTGATGCATCAAGGGATGCATTCGAGAGAAAATGTCGCCTGTCCCGCTTTATGGCGGGTGCTGGCGGTCAGGCGGCGTGTCGCTGCCGAAAAAGATCGCCTGTCCCGCTTTTTGGCGGGAAATGGCGGCTGGGCGGTGTCGTGATCTGAGCCGTCGCCCCCGCCGTCGCCCCCGCCGTCGCCGCGGCCGTCGCCCCCGCCGTTGCCGTGTCCGTCGCCCCCGCCGTTGCCGTGTCCGACCTCCGCGTGACCCGCTCCCGCGATCCGACCCCGTCGTCGTCGGTCTCCCAGCGGAACGTCGAGACCGTCGATCGCAGTGCGTCGACCTGGCTGGAGGTCTCTTCCGCCGCTGCTGCGAGTTCTTCGCTGCTCGCCGCGGTCTGCTGGACCACCTCGTCGAGACTTCCCACCGCGCTGTGGATCTGCACGACGCCTTCGGACTGTTCGCTCGTGGCCGCGGCCATCTCCTCGAGCAGCGTGCTGGTCCGCATCGCCTGATCGAGGATGCCGCTGAATGCGTCCTCGACGAGCGTCGTGATCCGCACGCCGTTCTCGCTGCGACGCTCGGACTCCTCGACCATCGACGTGGTCTCGCGAGCGGCCTCGGCCGAGCGTCGCGCGAGATTGCGGACCTCCTCGGCCACCACCGCGAACCCCTTGCCCGCCTCGCCCGCCCGCGCGGCCTCGACCGCGGCATTGAGCGCGAGCAGGTTCGTCTGGAACGCGATCTCGTCGATCGCGCGGATGATCTCGCCGATGCGGCCCGACGACTCCCGGATCCCGGCCATCGCGGTCGACAGTTCGGTGACGGCCTCACGTCCGCGTTCGGCGCTCGACCGACTCTCGGTGGCCAGCCCCGAGGCCTGCACCGCCCGCTCGGCGTTCTCGCTGGTGCGTGCGGTGAGCTCCTCGAGATTCGCCGCGATCTCCTCGAGTGCCGCGGCCTGCCGGCCGGCACCGTCGGCCAGCTGCTGGCTCGACCCCGAGATCTGCCCAGATCCCTCCTCGATCACCTGCGTCCCCTCGGCCACATCGCGGAACGCGCGTCCGAGCGACTCGCAGCTCCGGTTGAACGCCTCGGCAAGCTCGGCGATCTCGTCGTGGCCTCGGTGTTCGATCCGCCGGGTGAAGTCGCCCGCAGCCAGCAGTCCGAAGGCGTCGCGAATCCGCCGGATCGGACGGGACATCGCGCGGGCGAACCAGAGTGCGACCGCCGCGCCGATCGCCGCGACGACGAGCCCGGTGGCCGCCATCTCGTTGCGGAGTCGGCGGACCGGCGCATTCAACTCCGCCGCATCCACTGCGGCCGCGATCCGCCAGTCGAGACCGGGGATCCCGAGCGGCATGCTGGCGGACAGCACTTCGACGCCGCGTTCGTCCGTGCCCTGGATGATCTCCAGTCCATCCCGTGAGGCGGCGGCGAAGCTCGCGGACCGATGGTCGGTGCCGAGGATCGCACGATCGGGATCCTGCTGGTCCGCGGAGCGATTGCGTCCGTCGGCTCCGAGAAGCATGGTCCGCTCGGTCTCGCCGAGCCCGGCGTCGGCGGTCATGATCTCGTTGATCTTGTCGATCGGCATCTGGAAGACCGCGACGCCGACCCGCTCTCCGCCATCGAAGACCGGGGTGGCGACGAAGCTCGCGGCGGCGCCGTAGCTCGGGACGTACGGCTCGTAGTCCACGAGCGTCGTCGTGCCCGCCGAGGCGTCGAGGGCGGTTCGATATGCCCTCCCGAAGTTGCTCGACGCATAGGGGCCGTCGAGGAAGTTCATCGCGAAGTCGGTCTCCTTGAAGACCGAGTAGACGAGGTTGCCCTCAAAGTCGAACAGGAAGATGTCGTAGAAACCGAAACGCTCGAGGTAGTCGCGCACCTTCGGGTGATAGTGGGCGTGCAGCCGGTCGTAGTCGCTGCCGGTGCCCGCATCGTCGAGTCGGAGCTTCTCGCCGACCGGGTTCGGATTCCCCGCGATGTAGAGCGACTGGAGGACCGTGGACGCCGAAGCCGACGGCATGAAGGCCTCGGCGGCCGTCCACATCCCGCCGGCCGCGGTCAGTCGTGTCCTGAACTCGCGATCGTAGTAGCCGCGGACCGCGTCGGTCGCGTCGGGAAGCCCGACGCCGGACTGCTCGGCCACGCTCGCGAAGGCGGTGCCGAAGCCCCGGGTCGCGTCGATGATCATGTCGTCGGCCGCAAAGGTCGCGTTCTGGTCGAGGATCGTCGCGAAGTAGTGCTCGACATGGGCGGCGCGGCTTCCGACGCCGGCGCGAAGCATGTCGCGAGCCTGCTGCTGCAGGGCGCGATCGGCTCGCACGTACGAGAGTGCGGCGACGATCGTCACCGCGGTCATGGCGAGGCAGCCGCACATGACTGCGAGCCTCGTGGTCAGCCCCCATCGGGCGGGATTCAAGATCGGCATGTCGATTCCAGATCGCGTGGTCGGGGCTCGCGGTGACGCCACTGCCCGCCCCAGGCTCCCGAGCATCGGCGAGCGATTTGCACGACTTTTCCGACCACCCGCAGGCTGGGGTGAAGACCCGAGGCGGTATCCGTCGGGATCGCATGTTCAGGTCGTGGGGGTCGCGCATGGATCGCGTCAGGGCGGTGGACCGGGCGCGGCCATCGGATAGCGTTCCCGGTCGTCATGCCGGGCACCTCGCCCGCTCCCGTTCGATCCTCAATCTTCCGGTGCCTTCGTCCCATGCCTGATCGCGGTGGCCGTCCGTCACTTCTCGCCCTCGTCGTTCTCGGTTCGACCTGCACGTTGATGGGGTGCGCCACCGGCGGCGGTTCCCGCACGCCCGACCGGGTGGACGTGCTCCATCCGGATGCCACGAGTCGTCTCGACGTCGAGGTCGGACAGGTCGTCGCCTTCGACCTGCCCGGTCATGCCGGGACCGGCTACGAGTGGCGACCGAGCGGCGCCTGCCCCGACCTGCTGCAGTTGATCGACGGCCCTCGCTTCACGCCCGCGGACCCGACTCGCGTCGGCTCCAGCGGGCTGGCCCGATTCCGCTATCGGGTGGTGGCCGTCGGCGAGGCGACGCTCACCTTCGAGTACGTGCGGGCGTGGGAGACCGACGGTCGGCCGGTTCGCCGATCGGTGGTCGAACTCGTCGCCG
This sequence comes from Phycisphaerae bacterium, assembly GCA_030432455.1. GTDB lineage: Bacteria > Planctomycetota > Phycisphaerae > Phycisphaerales > SM1A02. The sequence goes on from JAUIHC010000055.1 coordinate 3,320, forward strand.
CCGACGGCTGATCGCCGCCGTCCACCGGACGCCCCGGCCGGACCCGGAGGGAATGAACCGACTGGTCGGCGGGGGGCCGGGGGGGCCAAATGTTCGGATCGGGGAGTCGTCCGGGAGAGAACCGCCGGGGTGGCGGTCGCAACGGGACGACCGAACAGGAAGGAGCGGACGCATGTCGCTCATGACGATGCTGGGCAAGCAGGTGATGGGACCGGACGGACCCGTCCGAGTGGTGGCGATGTACGCGTCGCTCCCGCCCGAGTGGCGGGAACGAGCGGAATGGGACGATCGCTACGCCGAGGTCGTGGATCTCGCGGGCACGCGGTGGAAGGCGATCGTCTCGGACGATCGGGCGCGATTGCTCGAAGCGATGCCGTCCTGATCGATCACGGCAGGTCGGTGGTCCAGGCGCCGAGCATCAGGCCGATGTCGGCGCCGTCCACCTGACCGTCGCCGGTGAGGTCGCCGGGACCGCTGGTGCCCCAGGCGCCGAGCAGGAGTCCGATGTCGGCGCCGTTGACGATGCCGTCGCCGTTGAGATCGCCGAAGACGGCACCGCACCCGTCGGGCACGCCGTCGCCGTCCTCGTCCGGCTCGATGCCGAGGGCGATCTCCCAGTCGTCGGGAGCGCCGTCGCCGTCGCAGTCCTCGCCGTCGTACTCGGCGAGATACGACCGCTTGAGCGAGCTCCGCGGCTGATCGTCCCAGCGATCGGTGATGCCGCCGCCGTTCCACAGGCAACCGCCGTCACCCGAGCCGCTCGGCTCGCCGGGGGTCCAGTTGGTGAAGGTCACGGCCTCGCCGCTGTTCCAGACCCAGGTGGACCCCGAACGCCAGAGACCGAGCCACGGTCCCTGCGATCCGTCCCAGCCGCGGGCGTCGCTGGCGACCTGCTCGAAGACGAAGTCGTTCTCCGCCTCGCTCGTGATCGAGATGAGCCGGCCGCCACGGTTCCCGGCGAGGATGCGGGCGGTCTGCCAGTTGACCCCCGACTCGACCACCACCAGCTCGTACCAGTGGCCGTTGCCGCCGCACGACTCGTCCCATCGCACGGGGATCGCGGGGAGGGGCGGCGTGCACGAGTCGGGCGTGCCGTTGCGATCGTCGTCGGTCACCAGACCCGCGACCGTCGTGCATCGGTCGTCGATGCCGTCCGCGTCGCAGTCCACCGGCATCCGCCACGGCGCGGTGCCGCAGCCGCAGTCGCCGCCGATGTCGTTGCCGCCGACATCGGTGACCGATCCCGAGATCGGATCGGAACCGCTGCCGCAGACCGTGGTGTCGGTCAGACGGATCTCACCGGCCGTCGCGGCGACGGCCGCCCCGGCGCTCGCCGACGACAGGCCGATGGTCGTGCGGGTGAGCCGGGTCAGGACCGACGACACCGAGATCGCCCCGCCGCTTGCGGTGGCCGAACACTGGAAGAAGTCGCTGTCGGTGGCGGCGAACGACCCGCTCACCTCGGCGGAGACCGCGCCGCCGTTGCGGGCGGTGCAGTTGTCGAAGCGAGACTCGACGACGTAGGCGCTGCCGCCGGTCAGTCGCAGGGCGCCACCGCTCCCGCCCGCATCGGCATCCACGAAGCGGCAGCCGATGATGTCGACCCGGTTCGCCGCGATCGTGGCGGCGGCGCCGTCGCCGCTGCTCGACGCGCTGCTGAAGGTCACGCCCTCGACCACGACGTTGCCGCCGGGGGCGGAGATCGCGAGGATCGGCGTGCCGTCGCCGTTGCCGACGAGTCGAGTGACATCGGGGCCGTCGATCGAGCGGATCCGCACCGGGCGGTCCGAGTCGTAGGGACCGGTCCAGGTGCCGGGGCCGAGCAGGATCTCGCCGCCGGCGGTCGGATCGGCGTACCGCAGGGCGTCCTCGAGCTTCGCGAAGTCGGCGGTGGCGCAGTCGCGGGCGACCACGACGGTGCCGCTGAAGGTGACATCCACGAACACGGTGCCGGTGGACTGCAGGGCGGTGCCGTCGCCGACGAGGTAGGTGAAGTCGTCGGGGCCGGCGAATCCATCGGCCGCCTCGTACCGGAGCCGGCCGTCGGGGAGTTCGGACACCGTGCCGCCCCGGCTGGTGACCGCGTCGAACTCCTTGATCTCGAGCGGGTCGCAGTTGCCGTCGCCGTCGTTGGCGAGCGGGTCGAACTCGATCACGCCATCGACCGCGGTGACCCGATCGGTCGCGGCGTACGGCGGCACCGCGTCATCGATGCCGTCGCTGGACGCCATGCACCAACGACTCCGGGCGTAGTTGCGGACCTGCGCGGCGCTGAGCGGACCGAGATCCATGCACGCCCCGCACATCGCGGTGCAGGCGGGATCGACGCAGTGGGGGAGGCTGAAGTTGTGGCCGATCTCGTGGGCGAAGACGCCCGCGTAGTCGGTCCGACTCATGCCGTAGTTGTAGTTGGTGCAGAGGGCGGTGACCCAGGCGAGACCGAGGATGCCGTCGGCTGCGGGCGTGCCGGAGACGAGGTGACCGAGATCGAAGTCGAGGTCCTGCTGATTCGTGTTCCACTCGTTGCGGAGCGTGTCGAGCAGGTTGCCGGCACCGACCACGCCGTAGTACGGATCGGTGGCGGGATCGGTCCGGACGATCATCCGCACGAGCTGGAGCTGGACCTGCGACTGCTCGGCGTAGAGCAGGTCGGTCTCGGCGAGGCTCTGTTCCACGCGGAGGATCGCCTCGTCCACATCGCCGCCGACGTCGCTGAGGTACTCGAAGTCGAGATCGAAGCCCATCTGCGCGACGCGGACACACCCTGCGCCCGACATGAGCGTGGTCGGTGCGTCATCGGTCTCGGAGGTTGCGGTCTCGGGGCGGACGGGGCCCTGCAGGCCGCGGTCGCGTCCGACGCGAGCGTCGTGGCGGGGGGCGGCCTCGGGACGGGGACCGGGCAGTTCGTACTCGGCGCCCACGCCGCACGCCCCGGGCTCCAGTCCGGTCTCCACGATCCGATCGACGCGGTAGCCCGCTCCTGCGCGCCAGGCGTGGAAGGCCACCTGCCCCGAGCGGGGACGAATGCGGATGCGGTCGATTCCGGTCTCGGTCCGCCGGGCGGTCACGAGCAGGTCGTCCCGACCCGGCACGTGCCCGACGAGGATCACGTCCGCCGGAGCGGGGCGGGGGACGAGCCCGACGCCGTCGGAGACCAGCACCTCGAAGCGATCGCTCCGCCGACCTGCCGACTCGAAGGTGATCGCGAGGGGGCGGTCGCCGATGTCCGGGATGGTCAGTTCGAGGGTGTCGCGGGCGTCGCCCATGGCGGAGGCGCCCGTGCCCAGCAGAAGTCCGGTGAGGAGGGCGGCGCGGAAGGAGGCTCGAAGCATGGGGCGTCCGATCTGGGGTTCCAGTGGCGGCAGGAGGACCAAGCGACGCGGTCCGGTCGATCGGCCTCGATCGAGCGTACTCCGCGATCGGGCGGTCGCTCCGCGTTCCCGGCAGGTTGCTGGTGGATTCCGACGCCGTTCGGCGGCTCGGGGTCCGCGAAATCGTTCGGTCGGTCTCAGGGAGCGGCGTTGATCGACGCCGAGTGGGTGGGGGTTCCCGGACCTCGATCGAACCAGTGCACGAGGCGTCCGCCGTCATGGGCCGCCAAGGCGACCACCGCGGCCGTCCCCAGCGACCCTGCCGTCGCCGCCAGCCCGGCGGCCAGCCGCACGCCCCGTCGGGGGATGAGCGTGCAGCCGACCAGTCCCGCGGTCACCGCCATCAACGAGGGAACGAGTTCCCCCCGCTCGGCGTGGTCATGCAGAAGCCGTCGCGCGTCCTCGGACCGCAGCCGCGCCTCGACGATGGGCTCGGCGGCCTCGCCCGCCTCGCTCGCCCGCCACGCGACGACCGCGGTGAGGAACAGCACGTTGACGAGGACGATGCGGTACGCCGTGGCGGGCCGTCCAGCGATGAACGGCAGCGCCGCGGCGAACGGAATCGCCAGCAACGACACCGCAATCGGAAAGTGGACCAGCATCGCGTGCCGGGTCACCGGATCGGCGAGGCTCTGGCGAAGACCTTCGAGAAACTCGGTCATCGGAGGGGTCCGGTGGGGGGGCTGGTGGTCGGGTCGAATCGGTCCGGAAGCGGGTAGGCTCCGGCGATCTCGCATCGCTGCCGTCATTCGCGCGGATGCGAGGCCCGAAGTGTACGAAGCGCCGGGCCGCGAACCGGCCGGCTCCGCCCCGTGTCGTCCCACATCCGGAGATTCGAACCATGTCCTGCCCGCTTCGTGTGTCGCCTCGTCGCGTCGTTCGCTCGCTGGTCGGCATCCTGCTCGCCGCGGGCGTCACGCTTCCGGCGGTCGCCGCCGACGAGCCATCGCCGTCGAACCCCGGCGTCTTCGTCCGGGAGATCTGGACCCGGCCCGGATCGGCCGCCGAGCTGATGGACGGATCGGCGTTCCAGGGCGAGCCGCAGCGCCGCGACATCGTGCCGGCCCCGATCGGGGCCACCGACGCGGGCGACGGGTTCGTCCAGCGGATCCGCGGCTGGGTCGAGGTCCCGACGACCGGGGCGTATCGCTTCGCGATCGCATCCGACGACGACTCGGTGCTCCTGATCTCCCCGAGCGGGGATGCGGATGCCGCGACGCCGGTGGCGACGGTCGAGGGTTCCAGCGGCCCGATGTCGTTCGACCAGCCCGGGCAGATCTCCCGCGCGATCACGCTCATCAAGGGGCAGCGGTGCTACATCGAGGCCCGCCACCGCGACACCAAGGGGCCCGATCATCTGATCGTGGCGTGGAAGGTGCCGCGATCGGCCTTCGATCGTCCGATGCCGATCGGTGCGTCGCTCGAACCCGCGTTCACCATGGACGTCTGGAACGGCATCGCCGAGGCCGACCCGACCACCATCGCCGCCTTCGACACCAAGCCCGCCCGCACCGAGGCCCTCGTCGAGGCCGCCACGCCGCGGAACATCGGCTCGAACGTCGCGGTCCGGATCCGCGGCGACTGGACCGCCCCCGCCGACGGCGAGTACGTCTTCATGCTCTCGGGCGACGACCGGTCGTGGCTCGCGGTCCGGCCCGGCGGCACGCCGACCGCCGCCCCGCTCGGCACCGCATCGCTGTCGTCATGGACCGAGACCGACTCCTACGACGGTCGGCCCGGTCAGACCACCGAGCCGATCCGCCTCCGCAAGGGGCAGGTCGTCTCGCTGGAGGCCCGCCTCTGGCAGGGAACCGGCCCCGGTCACCTGGCGATCGGCGTCAGGGGCGAGGGCACCGACCAGCGTCCGATCACCTCCCCGATCGTCTTCGAGGCCTCGCCCGCTCGACCCTCACCATGAACATCGCGGGGCCGGAGGCGTATCCCCCCGGGATGTCGCCGACGGCACCCGTCGGGAACCCGGCCGGTTCCGGCCGGTAGTCGCTCCATCGACGGGGGGCCTACCCTCGTCTTCCTTCCGACCTTCGACGACCATCGAATCTCGATCTTCCCCGGAGACCGCTCACCCATGATTCAGACCCGCACCTTCATGCTCGCTGGCGCCCTCGGCCTGGCGAGCATCGTCGCCGCGATTCCGGCGACCGCGATGCAGCCCTCGCCCCAGGGCATGCCCGACCGCCCCGACTATCCGCCGTTCGACAAGGTCTCCGAGGGCTTCGTGGAGGTTCCGGCCCCCGAGGGCACCCGCGGCCTCTACCGCCTCTGGGTGAACAAGAAGGATCAGCGGGTGCTCGCGGAGTTGCCCCGCAACTTCGAGAAGCAGGATCTCTTCATGGCCTGGACCGTCGCGGGCGGCACCAGCCAGTCCGCGGTGCAGGTCGGCGACCAGTACGCCCGCTGGAAGCAGTTCGGCAAGCGGCTCGCCCTCATCGAGCCGAACTACGCCATCACCTCCAGCGGTGACGCCCAGAGCCGCGCCGCCACCGGCCGCGTCTTCACCGATCGCGTCATCACCGAGGTCCCGATCGTCGCGATGGGCCCGGGCGGCGGACCGGTCGTCGATCTCAACCAGCTCTTCGTGAACGGGGCCGGCACCTTCTTCGGCCCGCAGGCCCGTGGTGCGAACACCCGCCTCGTCGAGGTCGAGAAGGCCAAGACCTTCCCGACCAATGTCGAGCTCTGCTACGAGATGCCGCTCGGCAACGGCCGCTTCGGCAAGTTCTACTACTCGATCGCCGAGATCCCGGCCCGCAGCACCTACAAGCCCCGCGAGGCCGACGACCGCGTCGGGTACTTCACCACCAGCATCAAGGACATCGGCGACCCCAGCGCCGACTCCCCGTGGAAGCGGTACATCAACCGCTGGCACCTCGAGAAGGCCGATCCCAAGCTGCAGATCAGCCCGCCGAAGGAGCCGATCGTCTTCCACATCGAGCACACCGTCCCGGTCCGCTACCGCCGCTGGGTCCGCGACGCGATCCTCGAGTGGAACAAGGCCTACGAGGCGGTCGGCTTCGACAACGCGATCGTGGTCTACCAGCAGGACGCCACCACCGGCGCCCACATGGAGAAGGACCCCGAGGACGCCCGCTACAACTTCCTCTGCTGGACCAACGCGGACATGGGTTTCGCGATCGGCCCCAGCCGAGTGCATCCGATGACCGGCCAGATCCTCGACGCCGACATCGTGATGGACGAGGGCTTCATCTCGAGCTGGGTGGACACCTGGGATCGCCAGGTCCCGCAGGCCGAGGTCGAGAGCTTCGGCCCCGAGACCATCGACTGGCTCGCCACCCGACCGCAGTACGACCCCCGCGTCGTCTCCCTTCCGCCGCACGAGCAGGCGAAGGCCGCCGCGGAGCTCCTCGAGCGGCACGAGTCGCTCCGCGACCAGGGCATCCGCGGCCTGCATCCGAGCCTCGACGGGGTCGGCAAGCTCATCGCCGGCGCGGGTGAGGACGGCATGGCCGTCGAGAGCACGATGCACGCCTGCACCGCGTGCGCCAACACCTCCCGCATGGCGATGGACGTCGCCTTCATGCGGATGAACGCCGAGGTCCTCGGGCTCATGGGTCCGAAGCTCGACGCCCAGGGGGCGCAGACCCTCGACGGCGTGCCCGAGGAGTTCATCGGTCCCCTCCTCAAGGAGGTGATCATGCACGAGGTCGGTCACACCCTCGGTCTGCGGCACAACTTCAAGGGCTCGCAGCTGGTGAGCTACGAGGAGATGAACAGCGAGGGCTTCGACGGCCCGATCTCCTCGTCGGTCATGGACTACCTGCCGGTCAACATCGCCTTCGGCGAGGGCGTCGAGCAGGGACCGTGGACCACGACCACCGTCGGTCCGTACGACATGTGGGCGATCGCCTACGGCTACTCGACCGGCGACACCGCCGAGATCCTCGCTCGTGCGAACGAGCCGGAGCTCCGCTACGCCACCGACGAGGACACGCCCGGTCCCGATCCGATGGCCCGTCGCTTCGACCACGCCGAGAACCCGCTCGACTACTGCGACTCGCAGATCGCGCTGGTGAACGAGCTTCGCGGTCGGATCATCGACGACATGGTCGATGACGGCGAGGGCTGGGTGAAGGCCCGTCGCGCCTACGAGATGCTCCTCTTCAAGCACCGGGGTGCGGTGGGCATCGCCACCAACTGGATCGGCGGCTCGACCGTCAACCGCGTCAAGAAGGGCATGGAGAAGGATCCGATCGAGGCGATCCCCGCCGATCAGCAGCGTCGGGCCCTCGACTTCGTCCTCGACTCGACCATGCGGGACGAGGCGTTCGGACTGTCGAAGGAGCTTCTCGCCAAGATGACCGTCGAGAAGTGGTTCGACGACGGCGGCATCCGTGACGCCCAGGCCGACGCGACCTTCCCGGTGCACCAGTCCATCGCGGGCGTGCAGCGAAGCGCCCTCACCGGCATCCTCAACCCCAGCACCCTGAACCGCGTCTACGACAACGAGTTCCGGGCGATGGGCGAGGAGGATGTCCTCACCGTTCCCGAGATCATGGAGTCGGTGAAGATCACGGTCTGGGACGAGCTCGACGGTCGCCCCGAGGGCAAGAAGTCCGCGACCGACCCGTACATCTCGAGCCTCCGCCGGAACCTCCAGCGGACCCACCTCGAGCGGCTCGTCGATCTCGCGGGCGAAAGCAACGGCTTCGGCGCGAGCAGCGCCGCGGTCGCGAGCATCGCCCGCCATCAACTCCGGGAACTCGAGGAGCAGATCGGCGAGAGCCTCAGCCGCGACGGCAACCGGCTCGACCCGTACACCAAGGCGCACCTCGCCGACGCGAAGGCGATCATCGACCGCGTGCTCAACGCCGACTACATCTACAACCAGGCGAACTCGGGAGGCGGAGGCATCGACCTCAGCCGCTTCTTCGGCCGCGACAACGGCTGACCGAAGGCTCGTCGATCGATCAACGAACCACGCCCCCGGAGGCCCAGGCCTCCGGGGGCGTGTGTTTGTCGAGAGGGTCGAGAACTGCTGATCTGCCCCAATGTTCCGTACCGCCCGCTACGAGCGTCAGGGAGTCATGGGTTCGGACTGGGGGCTTCGTCGCTGGGCGGGCCGGAGAGAGGGGCGCAGCCCCGACCGGAGGCA
>JAUIHC010000522.1 GCA_030432455.1 Phycisphaerae bacterium
TGCCCATGAAGCGACCTTCGACGACGATCGGATGGATGTGTTCGATGAGCGAGACGCCCTCGTAGTCGTAGGGCTTCGTGATGACGCTGGTCGGGACGCCGGTCTCCTCGAAGATCCGCCTGGGTTCGAGGTAGTAGAGGAACGACGGATCCTCCATGCCGACCAGCGGCTCGAGGGCGATGCCGTCCGGCGCCGCGGGATCGCGGTGCCAGTAGGGAAGGAAGCGACCGGTCGCGTCCATCGTCTCGGGCGGAAGATCGCCGCCCAGGGCGTCGGCATCGTCGGCACGCGGCTCCCAGCCGAAGGAGGCAGCCTGAAACGATGGCGTGGTGACCAGCACCGATCGGGCGAGGGCCAGGCTCCGCTCACGATCACCGAGGAATCCGGCGGCGGCGGCCTGGGCCATCACCCGAGCCGCGGTCACGGCCTGCAGGTTCTCGTCCGCCACGTCGAACGCCGCGATGCGGGCGGCCTCCCGCACCTGCCGCTCGACGTCCGCCCGGAGTTCCGACTCGGTGCGGCTGAACCCGAGGATGAACGCGATCGCCAGCACCACGATGGCGGGCATGCCGCCGAGCAGAAGCAGGCGACCGACGAGTCGATGATGGAACGGGCGGTCGGAGCGCATGGGGGTCGCGGCCGTGTCCGTCCGCACCCCCGAAGGGACTCTGGACGAAGGAAGAGTCGCGTCTCCACGCGCAAGGAGGGCGCTGCACCCGCGCCTCAACCGGTATCGGGGCTATCGGGCGTCGGGCGAACCGGGCTTGAACCGGACTCGAAGGTTGTGATCCCGCTCGCATCTGGTCGATGATCCGACTCGGAAGGGATCGCGCCCGACGGACTCGTCCCCGCCGACCCTCCCCAACCACCCTCACCAACCACCCACCCCCGCCAACACCCCCGGGCCTCCATGAGCACCTTCGATCTCGATCCCGTCGTCCGCGCCGTCTCCGCCGCCAGCCGCGTGGCCCGCCGGGCCGCCGCCGAACGCGCGAATCTCGCCGATCTCCTCAAGGACGACAAGAGCCCGGTGACGGTGGCGGATCTGGCGGTGCAGGTGGCGGTGACCGCGGCGCTGCGGGCCGCGGGCGTCCCGCACGCCGATCGACTGGTGGGCGAGGAAGGCGCCGACTCGCTCGACGCGGGCGGCAGCGTGATGATCGAGCAGCTGATCCGGCTCTCCGGCGAGTCGCTCGACGCCGCGGGACTCGGCCACGCGGCCCCGACCACCGAAGCCGCCCTCCGCGAACTCCTCGACGCCGCTGGGCTCGACCCGGCCGCCGAGGGTCGGGACACCTTCTGGTGTCTCGACCCGATCGACGGCACCAAGGGCTTCCTGCGAGGCCAGCAGTTCGCGATCGCGCTCGGGCTCGTCGAAGGCCGCGACCCCCAGATCGGGCTCCTCGGCTGCCCGCACCTCCCGCTGGGCGAGAGCGACGACTACGGCGCGGCCGACGACACCGGCAGCATCTACCTCGGCGTGGTCGGCGAGGGCGCGTGGGCCGGTCCCGCGACCGCGTCGGGCACCACCGACCTCGCCCCCACCGCCGTCTCGCCCGAGCCTCCGGGGGGTCGCGTCCGCGTGTGCCTCTCGTACGAGAAGGCGCACAGCGACACCGACCGCACCAGCGCCGCCCTCGAAGCGACCGGTGTGCAGACGACCCCGATCCACATCGACAGTCAGTGCAAGTACGCGATGGTCGCGAGCGGCCGGGCGGATCTCTACCTGCGACTCGCTCGCGAGGGCTACCGCGAGAAGAGCTGGGACCACGCCGCGGGCGCCGCGGTCGTCCGAGCCGCGGGCGGCATCGTCGAGAGCGCCACCGGCCAACCGCTTCGCATCGACGGCCGCTGGGTGGACGCCCCGGGCGGCATCGTGGTCCGCACGAACGCGGTCACCGTGCCGCCGATGTGACGCGAGCCGACACCCGAGATCAGGCGAAGATCTCGCTGACCACGCGGCCCGCGACGTCGGTCAGCCGGAAGTCGCGACCCGCGTCGCGGTAGGTCAGCCGCTCGTGGTCGATGCCGAGGAGCGCGAGCATCGTCGCGTGCAGGTCGTGCACATGCACCTTGTCCTCGACCGCGTAGAAGCCGTACTCGTCGGTCTCGCCGAACGAGAAGCCCGGCTTCACCCCGCCGCCCGCCATCCACATCGTGAAGCCGTGCGGGTTGTGGTCGCGACCGTTGCCGTCCTGC
>JAUIHC010000523.1 GCA_030432455.1 Phycisphaerae bacterium
GGTCGCTGCGTCGCCCCGCTCCGCCGCGATCTCGACGGCCCGATCCGAGCCGTCGTCATGACGCTCGCGAAGGCTCCGGTGTGGATCGCGATCGGCACCGCGACCACGCTGGTCGGCGTGGTCGGCGGCCGCGCGATGCGGGTTCGGGGTCGGAGCTGGATCGCCTATGGCGTCGGCCTCGCGGAGGGGGTGTTCTCGTCATCGCTGGCGGGGCGACCCGCCGCCTCGTCGGACTGATCGGCGTCGATCGTTCCAGCGTTCTCGGATCGGCGTTCGGCGAGGATCTCCATCACGATCTCGCGATACTCCCTCGCCTTCTCGTACCGCTCGTCGAGTTCGATCGCCCGGTCGTATGCCGCGATCGCCTCCTCGAGTTGATCGAGCATGTACCAGGTGTTGCCGAGGTTGAAGGTCGCCGTGGCCGCCTGCCCGGCGTCCCCCTGCTCGACGGCAGTCCGGGCGGCTCGATCGAACGCGTCCAGCGCCAGGGTGAATCGCTCGGCCCGATAGAGGGCCTCGCCGAGCAGGAGCGGATGCCGGATGTCGTCTGGATCGAGCGTCTCCGCCTGCTCGAACGCGGTCGCCGCCTCGACCGCGTCGCTGTCACCGAGGAAGGCCAGACCAAGCTGGAACCATGCCCGTTCGAGACGAGGGGCCTCAAGCACGACCTCCTGCAGCTTCTCGACCGCCTCGTGATACCGCTCGGCCCGTAGCAGTCGGACGCCCTCCTTGAGACGCCGCCGCCAGAGTTCGGTGATGTCCGGCTCCTCGGCGAGCGTCGCGATGATGTATCCGCCGTCCTTGACCATCTCGAGGTCCCACCAGTCCACCCACGGCCGCACCCCGCCCCGCGAGACATAGTGCGTGACGCCGTACTTCTCAAAGAGCGCCGCGCGATCTTCCTCCTCGGTGTCGAGGGCGAACATCAATTGGATGTCGATACGACGACGGCCACCGTCGGCGACGCCGGTGCTGCTTCGCTCGCTCGCCACCAGCGACAGATCGTGCAGCATCTTGAGACGCGTGCCGGTGAACGGCTCGACCGCGACGACGCTGCCCGCGGGAATGTGCGTCTGCAGGAATCGTTGCAGCCGCTGGAGTCCGCGGTACTCGCGGCCGTAGCGGTACGCCTCGGGGGCGGAGACCCGGTTCCAGTAGTACTCCCAGTCGTACGGGCGCCGATGCGTCGCGTGCGCCATCGCGACCGGGATCGCGAGCAGCGTGAGCGCCGTCAGCACCACCCGCCCGCGATCTAGCACCGCGAGCGTTCGGCGAAGCCTCGGCCGGTTCTCGGTGCGCTGGGCGAGACCGGGCGATCGGAACCACCACTCGATCGCCGCCGCGATCGCGGGCATCGAGAGCGGATAGAACAGAACGAACGAGACCGTCTCGAATCGCTCCAGCATCCAGTCCGCCCCGAGGAATCGGAGCGCCAGCGTGCAGACCGGCGGAATGAGCACGATGCCCTGCACCACCGCGATCGCGGCCAGCAGATAGAGCGGCTCCCGCCGACGACACACGACCACGACGAGGGCCCCACCGAGAATCACCACGAGCACCCGCCACGCCTTGATCGACCCCCGCTGAAACGCCCCGGTGAACCCTCGACCGAGTTCGCGGCTCACCCAGCGTTGATCGCCCCATTCCGTGATGAGGTAGCCATCCCGAGCCTTGAGCAGCTTCCGCTCGCGGGCCGCCCGCAGGTCGTCGCCCGCGTCGGCCGCCGCCCCCACCTCGAGCGCCTCGTCCGCCGCGTCCGCGGCCGCGATCTCGGCGCGATCATCGAGATCCTCGCCCGCCTCGCCCCCCTCGCCCGAAAGCCCTTCCTGAATCGCCTGAATGTCGGCGGCGCGATCTCGATCCTTCACCGTCATGCGCTTGCCCGCGAACGGGAACGGCATCGCACAAAGCACCACGATCGCCCACGCGGCCAGCGCCGTCGCGACGCCCGGCCGCCGTCGAACCAGACGCCAGCCGGCGGCGCCGATCAGGATCGGCGAAGCCACGACCGTCGCGAATCCCGCGTAGAGCGGGTGGAACATGCCGATCACCAGCGCGATCGCCGCGACCCTCGGCAGCCGTCGCCACCACGGCGCCTCCGGCTCGCGCCAGACCGCCCCGAGCGTGCGGGCGAGGACACCGATGAAGATCGGCATCAGGAACCACGGCGACAACTGGTTCGGATACAGCGAG
>JAUIHC010000524.1 GCA_030432455.1 Phycisphaerae bacterium
CAGAGCTGCGCGTCGATGGGCGCCGCCTTCATGCAGCACTGCCAGGAAGCGACACTCACCCGCGGCGCTCAGATGCACGAGGGTGCGGTCTCCGCGAGGCTCGGACTCGTCGGGTGGCCCCGGGTCGCCGAGGAACTGATGCTCGAACGCGACCTGCGTCTCGACCGGTCGATCGGCGCCCGCTACCACGCGCAGCATCTCTCCAGCGGACACTCCGTGGACATCCTCCGCGCCGCGCAGGCCGACGGGGTCCCGGCCACCGGCGAGGTCTCGCCGCACCACCTGCTGCTCACCGACGAGGCGTGCGACGGGTTCGACACGCACGCGAAGATGAACCCGCCCCTTCGCGAGGAGTCCGATCGTCGCGCCCTCGTGCAGGGCGTGGCGGACGGCGTGATCACCGTGCTCGCCACCGATCACGCGCCGCACACGCCCGCGGAGAAGGCCCTTCCCTTCGAGGAGGCGCCGCTGGGCATCATCGGCGTCGAGTGCGCCCTGCCGCTCTACGCCGAGGCGCTGGTCGCATCCGGCGCGATCGACTGGCCGCGGCTCGTCGCGTTGATGACGATCGAGCCCGCCCGACTGCTCGGCCTGCACAAGCGCGGGCTCGGACGACTCGCGGTCGATGGGCCCGCCGACCTCACCGTGATCGACCCCGAACACGCATGGACGATCAAGGCCGCCGCCTTCGCCTCGAAGGCCCGCAACTGCCCCTTCGACGGCCGCACCGTCCGCGGCCGCGCCATGCTCACGATCGTTGGCGGTGACGTGAAGGTCGATCGGCTTGGGTGAGTTCGTTCTGGTTCTCTACGGAGATACGGAGAAGGGCCACAGAGTTGGGATTGATTGCAGGCTTGAACACGATGTCCTTGTTGACCGGATCGACGAAGGCGATCACCCACCAACGTGGTGTTCAAGCGTGCACCCCATGAAGCCCTCTGTGGTCCTCTGTGTCTCTGTGGTGAACCAACACGAACCTCAACACCCGCTCCCCCAGTTGAGAAGGAGCAGGCCGAGGTCGCTGCCGCCGACCACGCCGTCGCCGTCGAGATCCGCGGTGCAGGGGCCGCTGCAGCCCCACTGCACGAGCAGTTCGCCGAAGTCGCTGCCGCCGACCGTGCCGTCGCCGTCGAGATCGCCGGGGCAGGCCGGGGTCTCGCCGAAGTACGAGGTCGCGTGCTCCCACGCCTGCGGACCGATGACCAGTCCCATGAGACGACCGGGCAGGTCGTCGCAGGGCGGGTGGATGCCGCCCCAGATGCGACTGAGCGAGCACTGGTCGCTGGCGTCGCGGTAGCTCACCCACTGCAGACGCACATCCACGCTCGGACCGTCCTCGAACACGAGAAACTCGTTCGCCGGCGCGACATACTCGCCGAGACCTCCGGGGAAGTACGGACTGCCGGTCAGGTTCGTCAGGAGTTCCGCGGCGGCGCGGCTGTAGGTCGAGTGACCGGAGACGTAGCCCGCGAAGTTCGGCGTCACGAAGGTCGGTCGCTGGTACGGCCACCAGTTCTCGACCAGGATCCAGCCGCAGCCCGCGGTGTCGATGGCTTCGTCCGCGATGTACTCGGGTCCCCGCCAGCAGAACACGGCCATCTTGCCGAGGTTCTGGTCCTGATCGCCGCGGAGATGCTCGTGCCGCTCGCCCGGGCCGCTGGACGTCTCGGTGACCGGCTCGACCAGTCCCTCCACGATCCGAAGTCCGTGCGGATGGAAGTTCGCGGCCGCCGAGTCGGTGCGTTGCCCGTTCTCCGCCATCCAGCGGATCGCGGAGATCGGTCGCACGAAGTCGTACCAGCCCTTGCAGCCCCACGCCGCGATCGCGGCGTCGTGCATGCATCCGCCGAGTGCGAAGTACGCCTTGACGTCGTACTCCAGCGGATCGAGCGTCGGCCCCACGCCGCCCAGTCGTCGAACGAAGCCGGGGTGATCCATGACGTCGTTGAGGATCACGAACCAGTGCCCGGGCGGCGTCTCCGACTCCGGACCATCCGCCCAGAACTCCGCAAGCACGCGGGCGTAGTCGCCCCGCGGCACCATCTGCACCGGATACGGGGCGCCGGTCACGGGATTGACGTCGTATCCCTCGCCGATGTCACCGCCGTGCATGGCGTCGTAGAACGCCGCAAAGTCCGCGGGATCGGTCGGGAGCGTGGCGTTTCCGATCTCGTTCGGACTCGC
>JAUIHC010000056.1 GCA_030432455.1 Phycisphaerae bacterium
CCGGCATCCCGGGCTCGCCGCCGGAGGCGTGGTGGCATCCCTCGCTCTGGGGGCCGGGATCGCGGCGAATCTCGATGTCGCCACCGTGGCCGCCCCATCGACCGGCCGCGACGAGTCGGGACGGTACGTGGTGCACGATCTCACCCCGGAGAGTTGGGCCGGACTTCCGCTGGAGGAGACCGGTCTGCTGTCGCATCTCCCCGCGGTGCGGGGGCTGGTGCAGGACGAGCCGACCCTGATCGCCTTCTATCGCCCCAACTGTGGGGCGTGTCACGATCTCTTCGACGGGTACTTCGGCGAGCGGTTGCCCGCCCGGGTGGTGGCGGTCCGCGTGCCTCCGGCCGAGGGCGTGGAACTGACCGAGAGCGATCTGCCCGAGGATGTCGTCTGCACCGACTGTGTTCGACTCGCCTTCCCCGAGGGGCCGGTCTGGCTCATCCAGACCCCGGTGGTGGTCGAGGTCGTGGACGGTCGGGTGACCTGTGTCTCGACCGACGACTTCCAGCGGTGCGTGGAGGACGCGGTTGCGACCGCCGAGGCCCGCTTCGCCGCCGAGGCCGCTGCAGCCGCCGAGGCCACCGAAGGCTGAGGTCGGGGTTCGAGCATCCGGGCCCGGGTCTGCGTCAGGTCTCCGCGCGTTCCTGCAGTCGCCGAGCGGCCGCCTGAAGGGCCGCCGCGGTCTCGGCCGCGTGCAGCGATGTCTTGCCGAAGCCAGGCATGGCCCCCGCGGCCTCGGCCTCGGCAAGGGCCTCGGGGAGGTTCGAGATCAGCATCGCCGCCACGGAACCGCGGTCCGTCGCGAGGACATTCCGGATCAGGGCGATGCCGTCGGCGGCCTCGAAGAAGCCGTCGAGTCGCCGATTGACCAGAAGCAGCACCGGATCGTGGGAGTCGTCGAGGTGCCCGCGAAGTCGCGTCTCCTCGTCGAACGACTCGAAGCGGATGCCGGAGCCGAGGGCCCGCTCCACCGTGGATCGAAGCATCCAGGAGTCGGGGCCGCAGTGGCCGATCGCGAGGATGGTGAGCGGGCTGGTCGTCTCGGTCATCGGATGGAGTCCTCCGGGGTCGAGGGTGCGGGCGGCGTGCCGTCGAGCGAGTGTCGCGAGTCACGCGATTCCGGGTCGATCGTGTCGAACCTCGCTCGATCGCGATGCACGATCAGTTCCAGCGAGGCATCGATCCGCAGTCGCCTCGGTCCGGTGTCGTCATCGGACACCATCGCGGCGGCGCGTCGCCAGACCTCGCGGCCGACATGCTGCACCGACCGACCGGCCGCGCGGGCGGCGATGCCTCGAAGATGCGTCGCGATGAACGCCATCGGCCACTCGCGACAGCGGGCTCGATCGATGCCCGTGCCGGACGCCGCCCCCTCGTCCAACCGGTCATCCGGGGCGAGGGCCGCGCATTCCTCCGCGAGCGCCGCGAGGTGTCGTGCGGCCCCGGGATGGATCGAGTCGAGGGCCGGGATGATCTCGTGCCGGATCCGCTCGCGGCTGCGTCCTCGATCGGCGTTGGTCGGATCCTCGATCCAGGGGAGTCCGGCCGCCTCCACGAGTTCCGCGAGTTCGCGGCGTGATCGGCTCAGGAGCGGCCGAAGGACGAGCCGACCGCTCGGCAGGGCTCGCACCTCGGGAATCCCTGCCAGTCCGGAGATCCCGGTGCCGCGGGCCAGTCGCATCAGCACGGTCTCGGCCTGATCGTCGGCGTGGTGCGCCGCGAGGATCGCGTCGGCGCCGACCTCGGCGGCCATCGCATCCAGCATGCTCCAGCGGGCATCTCGGGCCGCGGCACTGGTGACCCGGGTCGTCACCGATGGCCAGGCGAGTCGCCGGACGATCGAACGCACCCCAAGGCGGGCGGCGGTCTCCGCGACGACCGCCGCCTCCTCGGCGCTCGACGCCCGCAGGGCGTGATCGACATGGCCGACGACGGGTTCGACGAGCGACGGGTCTCGTCGCCGATGCAGGGCCAGAAGGACCGCGACGAGGGCGGTCGAATCCCGGCCCCCGCTCGCAGCTGCGAGCACCCGACCGCCGGGCGGCACATGATCGGCCAGTCGCCGTGCGACATCCGCGGATGCAGGATGTCGGGACGCCACCAGCGCCACATGCTCGCGATCGAGCGATTCCAGTCGAGTCCGCTCGCGGATCACCTCGGCGGCGTTCCGGTCGGGCCGGGGACGAGGCGGATCTCGGCCGAGGCTCGGACCGCTCGATCGTCCTGCCGCGTGGTCCGCCACCGGATCCGTTCGACCCGCTGGAGGAAGGCCGCGGCGGCGGCGAGGGCGTCGGCATCGACGGCGGACTGGGCATCGGGACCGAGCCCCCGCAACTGCGCGAGTTCGGCGATCTGCAGCGCGATCCGCGACGGACTGGCCACGCCCGCCCCGGCGATCTCCTCGACGCGAGGAACGCCGTCGATCTCGTCGAGGGTCGCGGTCACGCGACGGACGAGGCCCGGCGAGGTTCCCGCCACCAGCCAGGTGCCCCCCTCCGCGGTCGGATGCAGGATCCAGTTCAGGCTGGCCCCGATCGCCATCGGGTGGCCCCCGCTCGCGTCGAGCAGCCCGGGCGAGAGCGGCAGGTGACGGATCTCATCACCGCGGGTCCGGCCTGCGCCACCGGTCTCCGAGCTCCAACTGGAGCGAACTGCCCGTCCGGCGGTCTCGAGCCACGAGTCGACCCGGGTGGCGAGTTCCGAGTTCGGAACGGTCTGCGGGCGATCCTCGCGCATCGGGACCGCGACGCAGGCGGCGGGCACCTCGACGATTCCGAGCGGCTCGATCCGGACGGGCTCGCCGTCGAGGACGATCAGTCGCCGGGACGCGAACCGCCCTCGGAGATCGGCGCCGGGCACGATCTCGGGGTGCCGGGCCGCGTGTTCGATCATGAGCGGATCGATCAGACCGATCCCGGACTCGAAGGCGGCGAAGGCGACCCGTCCATCGAATCGCCCCGCAACCTCGAGATCGATGCTGGCCGCGGTTCGGATCGGCAACGGGCTGGCCTCGTACCGCCCTGCAAACTCGACGGACGCATGCGTGTCCGAACTCGGCCGGATGCCGATCGCGGAGAGGCCGCCGATCGGTGCATCGTGACGCAGAAGGACTTCGATCGGACCGGGGGGCAGGTCCCCGGTCACGCCCGCGATCACCGGGTCGGGATCGTCGAGGGCATCAAGGGTGGCCCGATCGACGGCGGCGTCCAGCCACGGGCAGCCGTTGGGGGCGATGAGCAACCACTCGCCCGCGATCGCGATCTCGAGCCCGAGGGCCGGCAGTCGGAATCGCCCGCCGCCCATCGGTCGCGAACCGAGTCGTTGGAGGCCGAACTCCACCGCGATCGGATCGGTCCATCGGATCGCATGGAGCCAGTGGCGTCCCCCGGGGCCGATCGCGTGGATCGACTGTTGGCAGTCGGGGGCCAGCCGACTCCGGAGCTGTTCCCCGGAGTTCCAACTCGGTCGGATCGGAGCGCCGGCGAGTTCGATCGCGTCGAGGAAGAGTTCGGTCCACGCCGAGGTCGGCCCCTCGCCAGCGACCCGCACCGCCGCCACGGCGTCGGCCGGGACGAACGCGCCGCCGGCGAACCCCTGGGCCGTCACGGGCCGGTCCATCACGCTCGCGGTGACGGCGAGCAGCGTCACGACCGCCACGCGGGCCGACCGAGCGGCGAGGGAACGGGTCTTCGGCAACCAGTGGCGGAACGGCATCTGGGGAACCTGAACGGCGGTGTGGTACTCGGCCCGCGGGACGACCCGCATCCGGGAGCCGGTGGCGGATCAGGTGCGCCGTCCCGGGCCGATCGCATCGATCGTCTCGTACCCGTCGCGGGAGGGTGAGGTTGCTTCCCCGATCGATTCCGGGTCCACCCGGAGTCGTTCCAGGGCGCCGACGGGGTCGTGGGTCGCGGCCGATCGGTCGTCGGCGGGAGATCCCGGCTCGACGGACCCGGCCGTCCAGGCCAGGGTGAGCGAGACCGCGGTCACCACGAGGCTCGCCATGAGACCGCGTCGGGCATCTCGATCGAGTGCCCGCGGTCGGGACTCGACGCCGGAAAGCCGATTCAGGATGTCGTCGGTGCCCCGGTTCACGACCGGGCCTCCAGCATCTGCGAGATGGACGCGGGATCGAGGCCGAGATCGGCTGCGGAGCCGAGGAAGGACGGGTCCTGCACCAGAGACGCGCCCAGTCGCCGCCGGGCTCGGAACAGATGGCTCTTGACCGTGCCGATCGGAAGGTCGAGACGGGCCGCGATCTCCTGGATGGGAAGCCCGCAACCGTGGAAGAGTTCGACGATCTCGCGCTGTCGCGGATTCAGGTCGTCGAGGGCGTCCTCGATCGCCACCGTCGCGATTTCATGGATCTCGTCCCGGTCCGGACGGGGATCGTCGGCGGGTCGGGCGGCCCGGCCACCGACGGTGTCGGAGTCGGGGATCGGCCGGAACTTCTGGATGTGGTTGATCCAGAGTCGCCGGGCGATCGTGAAGAGCCAGGTGCTGAACCGGAATCGCTCGTCGAATCGATCAAGGTGCCGGAGCACCCGGACCATGGCCTCCTGCCCGATGTCCTCCGCGACGTCCTCGCGGCGGGTGAGGCGGAGCAGGAAATGGTGCAGCGACTTCCGATGACCCTCGATCAGGGCCTCGAGCGCGGCTCGATCGCCCCGCTTGGCCCGTCGGATCAATCGCAGTTCGTCGGCCCGTTCCATGCTCGGAGTGTATCGGTCCGGGGATTGGAATCCCTGTGCCATCCCCGGATTTCCCCGGAGGCGACACCGGCCCCCGCGGCATCGCCGCGGGGGCCGGTCGTCCTGCCCTCCTGGGGATGTGCGGTTCAGGCGGCCCGAGGAAGCCGTCGAGTCCGACCGACGGTCCGCTGTTCGGGGAAGGCTCGACGGTCGGCCTCCTCGACGATCGCGATCCGAAGATCCTCGGGGTCGTCGGCCCAGAGATCCGCCCCGATCTCCTCGGCGAGGCCGGGCGCCCGACCGAAGACACCGCCTCCGACCGCGATCTGAAGGTCGGGACGACTGTCGATCGTGCGGATGGTGTCGATGGCCTCTCGAATGGCCGGGGCATCCGATGCGGAGGAGGCGAAGAGCAGCAGCAGATCGGGATCGTCCCGGCCGACCTCGGCGAGGATCTCGTCTGCGGGCACGCCACCCCCCGAGAAACGGACGACGTGTCCGTCGTGCTCCAGCACGGCGGCGAAGATCTCGCCCTGGAGTTCCTCGATGAGGCTGCAGCCGGAATGGATCGCGATGCGTCGCGGACCGAGCTCGGGATCGAGCGGTGTCGGGTCGAGTCGCTCGATGACGCGAGCGGCGGCGAGTCGCAGGGCGCGGATCATGACGTTCACGGCCGACTGCGAGGCGGCATCGGCGCGGTCGAGCTGCTGCACGCGTTCGAGGGCGGGCAGCATGCCGAAGATGAGAAGGCGGTCGGGCGCGTGTTCGACGAGCAGGTGATCGACGAAGTCGCGGACTTCGCCGCGGTCTCCGCGAAGGCACCGTTCGAGAAGGAGGTCGACGTCCGTGTCGATGGGCATGAGGACGCTCCGAAGGAAGCGGCCGGTCAGCGGGAATCCTTCCCGATGACGCGTGGGTCGTGACCGACGGATCCTCCGTCGCTGGGGGGCACGGGGAGAACCGCCCCGATCGGGGTTCCGTTCACGACTTCCGGGATGTCGAGCGTGCGATCAGGTCATCCAGCCGGAGGCTGCGCGGGTCGCGCCGTTCATGCCGTCCGAATATCGGCGGCGGGCTTCGTCGCCACGGTCGCGACGCAGACGCCGAAGGTCAGCGGCACCTGTCGCTCGACCTGCAGTCCGGCCCGCTCGGCGAGTTCGGCGAGCTGCGAAGGCGACTGGAATGTCTCGATCGATCGGGGGAGATAGTGGTACGCGCCGGAGCGGTCACGGGCGATGAGGCTCGCGGTCCACGGCATGATGCGGGCGGTGTAGAGGTGGTTCAGCCAGCGGACGGGGGCGAACCGCGGTTCGGCGAACTCGAGGATCACCAGTCGGCCGCCGGGCCGGAGGACGCGGGAGAACTCCCGGATCGCGGCGCCGGGGTCCGCGACGTTGCGAATGCCGAACGCGATGCTGATGACGTCGAATCGAGCATCGGGCTGATCGAGCCGCATGGCGTCGGCGTGCTCGTATCGCGGTCGGCGAGCCTCGGGAAGCCGTTCGGCCTTCCGCCGGGCGTGGTCGAGCATCTCGGGCGTGAAGTCGCCCCCCACCACCTCCGCCGCCTCGGTCGCCGCGAACGCCTCGGTGAGATCGCCGGTGCCGCAGGCCATGTCGAGGACCGCCTCGCCGGGTCGGACCCGGGCCAGTCGGACCGCCGCCCGCCTCCAGGCCTGATCGCGTCCGAAGGAATGGAGGCGATTGTTGAGGTCGTAGCTGTCCGCGATCGCCCCGAACATCGCCCGCACCTTGCCCGCCTTTTCGGACGAGTCGTGGGGATTCCGGGCGAGATCCTCGGAACTCCAGGCTTGCGGCGCGGGCTCGGTGGTCGGGGGCGTGGGAGACATGGCTCGGAGTATAGGACCCCCGAGACCGCGTTCTTCTCGAAGTCCGATGAGGCTTCCGGTACCATGCCGATGCTTGAGGACGGCCGGACCCCGGCCGCCCCCCTTGTCTTCCGGCGAGAGTTTCTCCTGATGATCATCGACGCCCAGACCAGAATCTGGCCCTCCCTCGACCGCCTCGGCCGGGAGTCCGCGGCCATCGCCCGACGCCTGCATGCGTCGCGATGGATCCAGGACTCCGCCGAGCCCGGCCAACTGGAGGCCGCGATGGAGTGCGTGGACGCCGCCATGGTCTTCGCGTACCGGGCCGACCGGCAGGATGCCTGCATCCCGAACGAATGGGTCGCCGAGGTGGTCTCGCGGAGCCGCGGTCGTCTGCTCGGCGTGGCGGGCATCGATCCGATGGCGGCCGATGCGATGGTCGAACTCGACCGGGCGGTCGAGATGGGCTTCATCGGCGTGACCGTCTGCCCGTCCGATCAGGGATTCCACCCCACCCACTCGGTGGCCATGCGGGTGTGGGAGCGGTGCGAGCACCTCGGTCTGCCGGTGTTCGTCTCCCGCCCCGGCCCTCCGGGCCCCGGGGCGGTGCTCGAGTTCGATCGGCCCCTGAACTGGGACGAGGTCGGCCGAAGTCTTCCCGGTCTCTCCGTGGTGATCGGCGGCATCGGCTCCCCGTGGGTCGAGGAGACGCACCTCCTGCTTCAGAAGCACGCCCGCTTCTTCGCCGACACCGCGGGCCTCGTGACGCGACCGTGGCAGCTCTTCCAGGCCCTTCTCGGCGCGACCTCGATGGGCGTCACCGAGAAGCTGCTCTTCGCGAGCGGATGGCCGGTCGAGACGCCCGCCAAGGCGATCGAGACGATCTACTCGGTCAACCGGTTCAGCCACGGGACGCAGCTTCCGTCGATTCCCCGAACGCTGCTCCACGGCATCATCGAGCGGGATGTCCCGACCGCCCTCGGCATTCCCGTCTCCGCCGGTGGCGGATCTGCCGCACCCGAGGCGTCGGCCACCCCCGCCGACACTCCCCGCACCTCGTGACCGACTTCCGTCCACCTTCGCGATTCCGGCATCGGCTTCTCGGGCTCGGCATGCTGGCGTTCGTGACGGCGATCGTCGGTTGCGCCCCGACGCATGTTCGAGGCAATGTCTCGATCACCAGCCGCACCGCGCATCCGGTCCGACTGGAGTCCACCTTCACCCACGGCGGCTATGTGGTCGAGCCCGGCGGCACCAGTCTGCTGCTCTCGACGGTGCCGTTGGACGCCTTTCGAAACGACGAGGTCGAGTCTGCGCAGGTCATCGCGATCCACCTGCTCTGGGAGCCGTGGCCGGGTCGGACGCCGGTGAACCCGGAGGCGACCAACCTCATGATCCGACACGTCGTCATCGCCCAAGGCGAGATCGGCGTCTATGGCGGGGGCGGATTCGGCTGGCCCACGGGCACCCCGGGTGAGACCGGGCTCGGCATCGCGATCGAGAACAGCAACGTCTCGCTCCTCGATTCGACCCCGGGATTCCGGGATCTCCTCACCCCCGCGGTCATCCGCGGCGACGTGGCGGCGCTCCTCGACGAGGTGGCGACGGTCGAGCTCCGCGACGCGGTCAGCCAGTACGTCACCGACCGGCTCGGGCGGATGCGGTGGGTCGGCGAGCCCCCCTCGGGCGACCTCCTCGTTCCCGTCCGTCTCGCCGGCCGCTGATCAGCCGCCCGCCGCCCGCAGGACATCGCGAGCAAGACCGGCCATCGCGATCGCCGCGGCGCTGGCCGGGGTCGGGAGCGACTCGGGGGTGACGATCGCGAACGCCTCGTGCTCCCATCCGGGGGGAGCCGCCGGGCGGGTGTCGAGCACCGCCCGATGCACGATCTCCCATGTCCCGACGGTGCGGTCCTCGAGGATCGCCAGCGGCACCGGGTCGAGCCCTGCCGGTTCGATCCCGATCTCCTCCCGCAGTTCCCGGCGGATCGTGGCTTGGGGGTCGATCGAGCCGTCGGGGCCGGGTTCGACGCCCCCGCCCGGCAGGTACTCCCAGCAGCCCGGATACGACCCGCTTGCCTCGCTGCGTCGGCCCGCCAGGAGCCGCGGGCCATCCTCGCCGGGCACCACGCACAGTCCCTTCACGCCGAGCGGACGGACGCCGGTGTCCATCCCGAGTCGTCGCACCGCGTGAAAGCGGTAGCTCGTCGGAGCCAGGTGGATCGTGGCTCCCGCGTGGCCGTTTCGCACGACGCCGAGCACGTGCACGCAGTCGCCGTCGTGATATCGGGGATTCGACTCGACCAGCGTGCGCCAGAGGGCGTCGACCTCCTCGAGATCGACGCCCTCCGGCACCCAGCGGTCGGGTACGACATTGAGAACCGGAGGTCGGCGCAGTCGCACCAGTCGGCCGGTCATCGCGTCGGGTTCCGGCGACTCAGCGATCGTCGGTCTCCCCCGCGATCGCCGCGGCGCGATGCGCCTCGTCGAGGCCGTCCTCGTCGTCGCCCTGGATGTAGTCGTGCGGCTTGTAGAAGCGGCCCACGCCGGTGAAGAGCACCGCGGCGCCGAGCATCACCCAGGTGAAGAACCAGTAGTAGCTCGCGCCGGGAAGCGTGGTGCCGCCCCCGACGGTCGCCGACCGATCGAAGGTGTCGTCGATCGTTCGCAGCTCGTCCTCGGTCGGTCGGGCCGCCCCGGGGACGTGCCGTTCCCGCCAGGTCGCCGGCGCGGCGAGGATCTCGGTGATCTCCTCGTCGGACGGCGGGAGCGACGGTGTGGCGACGCGGAGGTTGATGTCGTCGTCGGTGAACGCCTCGCCGTCGGCGCCCGGGTCGGCGATCTGGAACGTCTCGCCGTCCACGAGGCTGTAGACGAGGCCGGCGAACGCGGGGTCCGCCTCGGCCAGCTTCGACTCGCCGGCCACGACGTCGGGGAGTCGCTTCTCGGGGGATTCCCGCCAGGCGAGCTCGATGATCGCGGCGGCGGCGTCCAGTCTGGCCCGATCGTCGGGAGCGACGATCGCCTCCGGCGATTCCGGGATCTGGATCGCGCGGTTCACCAGCGCGGTGAAGATGTTGCCGAGCGAGACGGTGAGCAGGAAGAGGCTCATCACGAAGGACTTCATCTTCGGTGGCGCCTGGGTGTAGCTGAACTCCAGGCCGGTGATCGAGACCATCACCTCCGCGGCGGTGATCACGATGTACGCGAGCAGCTGCCAGACGATGTTGGGGGTGAGCCCCTGATCGATCATGCTCTCGATGGTGGCCGAGATCGCGAAGGCGGCCGCGGTCACGAAGAGCCCGATTGAGATCTTCCGGATCGGAGTCAGCGGGAAGACCTTCGAGATCACCGGGTAGACCAGGTAGGTGAAGAGCGGGATGAACGCGAGGATCAGCAGCGGATTGATCGCCTGGATCTGACTCTCGAGCCACTGCATCCCGAGGAACTCGCGGTCCATCTTGCCCGCCTGAAGCACCCACGCGCTGCCGGTCTGGTCGTAGAGCGACCAGAACACCGCGATGAACAGGTAGACGGGGGCGAGCTTCGCGATGACGCCGAGGCCCTCGCGGGAGAACAATTGCGTGACGAATCCGATGCCGCGAGGCGGCACGTGCACGAACCTGTGCCGCCCCATCCAGAACACGATCGTCGCGACGAACATCAGCACGCCGGGGACGCCGAACGCCCAAGCCGGCCCGTACCACTGCAGCAGCCACGGCGTGAGCAGGGTCGAGAAGAACGAACCGAAGTTGATCGAGAAGTAGAACCAGCCGAACACCGTCGAGAGCAGATGCTTGTTGCCGCGGCCGAACTGGTCGCCGACGTGGGCGGAGACGCACGGCTTGATGCCACCCGAGCCGACCGCGATCAGGAAGAGTCCGGCCATGAGCCAGCCCCTCGGCTCCATGGTCGCCTCGAGTGCGGCGGACGGCAGATCCATCATCGCGAGACACCCGTGGCCGATGACATACAGCCACGAGAGCAGCATGATGACCATGTACTTTCCGAGGATCGCGTCGGCGACGATCGCCCCGATCACCGGGAAGAAGTACGCGCTCGCGACGAACCAGCTCATCGCCTCCCGGGCCTCGGCATCGTTCAGGAACGCCGACTCCCCCGCTCCGCTCATGAGGTACTGCGTCATGAAGACCACCAGAATGGCCTTCATCCCGTAGAAGCTGAACCGCTCCGCGGCCTCGTTGCCGACGATGTAGGGAACGCCGCCGGGCATCGTCGTCCGAGACTGGTCGGGCATCGTCAGGAACTGGGCCATCGGGTCTGGTCTCCGGGGTGTGGGTCGTGCGATCGCGTGAGTCCACGCGACGCCGGCGACGAGGATATCGGGATCCGAACGCTCCATCGCGTGGCCGCGGATCCCGGCTCTTCTCCGCGGATCACCACGATGCCCTTCCCGGAGGGCGCACGAACGTCCGCGGGATGCTTGACAGGCGGCGATCGGTCGCTATCGTTCGTCCCGATGTCTTCCCGTCACTTCCAGCCCCGTCCGGTGTTCATGGCCCCCATGATGTCGATGGGCATGTCGATGACCATGTCGATGGGCATGTGTTGCATGCCCATGCCCCGCCCGGACGGTGGTTGCGGGTGTGAACGTCGGAACTGCTGAGAAGCACCGAAGAACACACCAGGTCGAATGACCAAGGCACCACCGTCCGGGCGACGGTGGTGCCTGTCGTATCGGCGGGCAGCCCACAACGTGCGTTCGAACCTCCTCACCGAACCCCAGCGAGGGGCCCACCGCATCCTCCATGCGCGATCGGTGCGCCGCCGTCACATCGAGGTCTCCCGTGAATCCTCAGTCCTCCACCATCGTTCAGGTCCTCAAGTTCGGCAGTTCCGTGCTGCGAACCGAGGGAGACCTTCCCGACGTCGCCGCCGAGGTTCATCGTCGATTCCGTCGCGGGCATCGTCTGGTCGTCGTGGTCTCGGCGTTCCGGGGCCGAACCGACCGGCTCGTCGAGCTCGCGGATCGTCTCCACGCCGAGGACGAGGATCGGGCGACGCTCCTCGGTCTCGGTGAGCCGGAGGCAGCGGCGGCCACCGCGATCGCACTGCGAACCGCGGGGCTGCCCGCTCGGCTCATCCCGGCCTCGGAGGTCGGGATCGTCGCCGCGGGCGGTGCCGTCGATGCGCATCCGATCCTGGTGGACCCCATCGTGATCCGAGCCGCCCTCGACGACGGAGACATCCCCGT
>JAUIHC010000525.1 GCA_030432455.1 Phycisphaerae bacterium
CTGGAGATCCAGTACGACCAGGCCGCGACGGTCGCGAGACTGCTCGAAGATTCAGGTTTCGGCGATGTGCGGATCCGTCGCGACTTCGAGGATCACGAGCGGGTGGTGAGTGGGAAGCGGTGAGGGGATGGAAGAATGGCCAGTGGCCGATCCCGGTGCCTTTCGACTGGCCGCTAGCTCCTTTCCACTCTCCACTTTCCACTCTCCACTTTCTACTTTCTACTTTCTACTTTCTACTTTCCACCTTCCACCCGCTCCTCCCCCGCGAGCGCCTTGTGCACTTCCTCGATCAGCTGCGACACCCGGAACGGCTTGAACAGGAACGCTTCGAGGCCCTCCTGACTCGACCGCACGATCGAGTGGTTGGGGTCGTAGCCGAAGCCCGTCATGAGGATGATCGACGCCTGCGGGGCGTGGGATTGCGCCGAGCGGAAGACCTCGTAGCCGTTGCGGTCCGGCATGCGGACGTCGGAGATCACCAGATCCACCTCGGGTCCACGGGCTTCGAGTGACTCGATCGCGCCCGCGCCGTCGGCGTACGACTCGACGGTCGCGCCGCGTTGTTCGAGGAGATCCTTGATCGCGTCGCGGATCGCGGGTTCGTCGTCGGCCACGATGATCCGGCGGCCGCGAAGGATCGGGTCGTCCACCGGGTCGCGGTCCCAGTCGCCGGCCCCGAGAATGGTCTGGGGACCGCTCGAGCAGGCGAGCACCCGTTGGCGCACGATGTCCACCGAGGCGAGGATCGCGTCGAGCCGGCCCAGCATCGCGCCGTCGCCGATCCAGGTCGCCCGAAGCTCCGCGGCGTGACGGGTGATCGCATCGAGCGGGTCGCGGAGCTCGCCGAGCACGGTGGTGGAGAACGTGCGGTTGGTCGTGTATCGCTCGACCACGAGCATGTCGAGGATGTTCACCGCCATCGCGATGTAGCGACCGTAGAGCTCGACCAGCAGCTGATCGCGTTCGTCGAAGGCGTCCACCTGCTCGCTCTCGACATTGAGGATGCCGACCACGCGGTCCCGCAGACGCAGCGGCACGGTCAGGCTGCTTCCGCAGCTCGGGATGCCGAGCAGGTACATCGGATCCTTCGAGGCGTCGCGGCAGAGATACGACCTGCCCTGGGCCGCGACCCAGCCGGAGATGCCGTTCTCCTCGGGTCGGGCGTAGAGCCGCTCGCCGATCGAGAGGGGGTCCATGCCCGCGCCCATGACGAGTTCGAGCTGGCCGGTCCGCCGATCGACGATTCGCACCTCGAAGTGCTCGAAGCCGACCACCGATCGCATGGTGCGGACGACCTTGTCCTCGACGAGCCGCAGCCGGGCCGCGACATCCAGCGGATTGACGGTGTCGGGATCGAGGTCGAGCAGGTCGCCGCCCGCGGCGTCGATCTGCTCGATGAGGGCCTCGGTCCGCTTGAGTTCGGTGACATCGGAGACCAGCGCGGCGACCGTATGGCGGGTCGGGTCGTCGGGCATCGGCGAACAGATCACCTCGTAGGTCCGCTCGTCGTGGCGGAAGTCGGTGCGGATGCTCTCGCCGTCGAGGACCTCGGGATGGGTCATGAACTCGACGATCGCGTCGTGGCAGCAGTCCGCGAATCGACGCAGCATCTCGGGCGAGTGGTCGGCGAGTCGATCGTTCATCCAGACGATCTCGCCACGCTCCACCACGACCGCCACGCCTTCGCCGAGGCCGTCGAGGGCGGCCGCGACCCGCGGATCGCCGTTGGCGGCCTCGCCGGGGATGACGTCGCAGGTGCCCCGCAGCACATCGCTGACCACGTCGGGGAGTCCGGCGAGGAAGTCTTCGGGGGCGATGCCGGCGGGAAGCAGCAGTCTGGCGCGGTCGTTCGAGTCGGGTCCGGTCATGGCGTGGACTCCGAGATCGGGGAGGCGGGGCGAGGGTGTCGGACGAGAACAGGAATCAGGCCGACCGGTCGAGCATCGGCTGGCGCGGGGGGAGGGCTGGAGCCCGGTTCGGAAGGCTATCGCGGACCCGGGGTGTTTCGCGTGGCGGTAGGATGGGGTTCCGACCTCTGGTCGTCTCGACATCGCGTGCCCCCCGGGGTGCGAAGGGTCGCGGACTCGAGGGTCCGGACGAGTGGTGGACCCGGGGGCGACGCCCGGGCGCCGGCGGCACGAGGGAACGGCGGATCCAGCATCCACGATGATTCAGGCTCGCGG
>JAUIHC010000057.1 GCA_030432455.1 Phycisphaerae bacterium
TCCGACCCCGTCCGGCCCGCCGTCATCCCGGCGTCCCGGCCGCCCTCCCATTCCTGCTCGCACTCCTCGTCGCCGGCCCGGCCCTCGGATCGGGGGCCCAGGCCGCGCCCGCCCCTCCCGCCGCCGTCGATCCGGACCGGCTGGTGGTGAACCGCTCCCTCGGCTGCACCCTCGTCCTCCCCGAGGACGGACAGGCGGTGGTGGCCGGTGGAGACGACGTCCAGCTCATCCGACTCGTGCAGAAGGACGCGAATCCCCCCGCCTGGGAGATCCTCGTCAGGCCGATGCGGATGCCCGACGACGGTGGCGCGTTCGGGCGGTCTTCCTCGCCCTCACCGGCCGAGATGATGGCGTTCTATCTGGAGGGTGCCCGTGAGGCCAACGATCTGCTGACCGTGAACGCCTCCACCGACGAGACCGTCGTCGCGGACCTGCCGGCGGCCACCGCGTCCGCATCGTTCCGACACGAATCCGGCCGGACCGCCCGATTCGACTGGACATTCATCAAGACCGGGCCCAACCGCTTCGTGTTCGTGCAGTGCCTCGGCGACCGCGATCGCTGGCCGGAGAGGACGTTCGCCGAGACCCTCGGATCGCTTCAGGTGCTCACCGAGCCGGAGCTCGCCATCGAGAGCATGACGGTGGTCGAACGCGGGAGTGCGATCGTCGGCCGGTTCGACGAGGCCGCTCTTCGCGGGGTTCTCGAACGATTCAAGGACACAGTGTTCTACCGGCTGCACGCCTTCGATCAGGACGGCAAGGAGATCGAATTCGGCTACGCGGGGATCTCCGCCATCGAGACCGACGAAGGCGGCGTGGGGCGATCCGATCCCACGCCCCGCGCGTCCGGCGGCGATCTCGGACTCATGGTCCGCGTTCAGCTGAGAATCCTCCCGCAATCCGACCGCGGCCCGTACCGGGATGTGGACCATCGAGCCTGGATCTCGTGGGACCGCAACGCCGAGCGATGGATGATCCAGGAGACCGATCGCCTCCGCGGCTCCGACGCGTCGCGGACCAACTCGATCCTCGGGATCCGTCCCCGCCCGACCGCCGAGGAGCCGCGACGGTGGCTGCAGATCATCAGTCAGGGCCGGGAGACCTTCGAGCGGTACGACCTGAAGGTGGACGTTCCGCAGGAGCTCGACCTCTATCTCTCGGAGGCGGAACGGCTGATGCTGCCGACGCTGCTGGCGGTCACCGATGCCGACGGCGGCGAGTTCTCCACCTGGGCGTGGAACGACGATCGCGAGTCGATCACCCGCCGACTGGAGAGCTGGTCCCCGGCTGCCGGCGGCGGCATGCTCGAGAGCCGGACCTCCGCCGACGCCCGGGCCGCGACCCATGTGCTCGGGCCCGACGACATCGTCGTCCGCCGGGACGTGCCCATCGACGGACGATCCAACAGCATGCGGTGGTCGCGGATCGATGCCGGCGACCTCCGCACCCTCTACGAACGGAAGAGCATCCCCTTCGAGTGAGGTGCGAAGGCATCAGCCCGGCGAGGCCCTCGCCGCCCGCCCCTCCGACGGCCACGACCCCACGACCCCGTGCCCCCATGACCCCATGACCCCGTGACCCCATGATCACTCCGCCCCACCACACCTCGCCCCGCGTCCTGCTCGCGATCCCGGTCTACAACGAGGCCCGGTACGTCGACCGCGTCCTCACCGAGGTCCGTCGCCGCATCGCGGACGTGCTCGTGATCGACGACGGCTCGACCGACGACACCCCGCGACGGCTCGCCGCCCACCCGGTCGAGGTCATCCGCCACGCCACCAACCGTGGCTACGGCCGCAGCATGCAGGACATGATGCGATGGGCCCGCTTCGACGGGTTCGACTGGCTCGTCACCATGGACTGCGACGAGCAGCACGAGCCCGCGGCGATTCCGAGGTTCCTGGAAGCGATCAGGCGCGACGACCTCGACGTCGTCTCGGGGAGCCGATACCTCGACCCCGACGGACGCGTGGACGCCCCGCCGCCTGACCGCCGCCGCATCAACGCGATGCTGACCGAGGAGATCAACGCCCGCCTCGGCCTCACGCTCACCGATGCCTTCTGCGGGTTCAAGGCGTACCGCGTCGCCCCGCTCGCCGACCTCGACCTCGACGTGGACGGCTACGACTTCCCGATGCAGTTCTGGGTGCAGGCCGCCGCCGCGGGCCTTCGCATCGGCGAGATTCCGGTCCGGCTGATCTACAACGATCCGAGTCGCTCCTTCGGCGGGCCGCTCGACGACGCCGACAACCGCCTCGCCGTGTATCGCCGCACCTTCGAACGGGAGCTCGTTCGCTGCGCCGACCGACTGTCCGCGGAGGCCACCGCCGGCCTGCAGGCCTGCGGTGGCGAGGCGTGACCACCGAGGCCCCGCGGCATCCCGAGATCACGATCGAGCCGCCGCCCGGAGCGTGCCCGCCCCCGCGGCGGCCCGGGTCGCAGACCGCCGAGGTGGCGGCGTGGCGGTCGGAGACCTTGACCGAACTCGGTCTCGACCCTGC
This sequence comes from Phycisphaerae bacterium, assembly GCA_030432455.1. Classification (GTDB taxonomy): domain Bacteria; phylum Planctomycetota; class Phycisphaerae; order Phycisphaerales; family SM1A02. Next base: position 2,502 of record JAUIHC010000057.1, read on the forward strand.
GATCACCGTGATCGCCACCGGACATCAGGCCGCGATCTGGCACCCCGGGATCCTGGCGAAGGACCTCGTGATCCAGGCGATCCGCGATCGCCGGATCGAGGACGGCCACGCGGCCACCGCGATCCACTTCATCGCCGACCATGATGCCAACGATGCCGGACTCGTCCGACTCCCCGCGATCGCCGAGGACGGCGTCGGGCTGCAGACCCTCGCGTGGCGTCTGAGGCCTCCGGCCGACGGACGATCGACCCGCGATCGTGCCGCCGGGCCGGTCGCCCCGCCCCCCGCGGTGCGGTCGCCGCTCTCCACGCTCGGCGAGCGGATCGAGACCATCCGTGTCGCCGTCGATCGGCGGGCCGACGAGGCGTCGCTCGCCATGCAGCTCGGGCTCGCCGCCGCGGACCTCGCCCGACCGATCACGGGCGAGATTCCCCGACGATCGATGTCGAGTCTGCTTCAGTCCCCGATCGGTCACGCACTGCTTGCTCGCATGATCGACGATCCCGCCGCGTGCATCGACGCCCACGATGCGGCGGTCGAGGCGGACCGGGATCGCCGGGCCCGGAACGGACGCCGCCCCCGGGGCGTGGCCCGACTCCTCGGCCGAGGCGGCTCCGGCGAGCTGCCGCTCTGGCGCGACACCGCCGACGGTCGCCGAGCCGTCGCCGTCGGCGAACCGATGGATGCGGAGTCGCTCCGCCCGCGGGCCCTGCTGGCGACCGCCCTGGCCCGGCTCGGCGGCTGCGATCTCTTCGTGCACGGGATCGGCGGCGGCATCTACGACCGCGTCATGGAGGACTGGCTGCAGCGGTGGCTCGGCCCCGAGACGGCGTCGTCACTCGCCCCGACGATCGTCGCGACCGCCACCCTGCGGCTTCCGCTGCCGAGCTCGCCGATCGGCGATCCGATCACGCCGGAAGCGTTCCATCGGATGCAGCACGACCCGGATCTGGCGTCCGGCGGCTCGCCGACGCTGTCGTCGCATCTGGCCCGGATCGACGCCGCCCCGAGGCGAAGTGCCGAACGCCGGGCCGCGTATCTCGAGCTGCGGCGGGCGATCGACGCGGCGAACGCCCGGGCCGCCACGGTCCTCGCCGACGCCGAACGTCGTCTCGGCGATCAGCGCCGGATGGCCCGAAGCAACGACATCGCGCTCGACCGCACCTGGGCGTTCCCCCTGCACGACCCGGACGCCCTCCACACGCTGCGTTCGGACATCACCCTCGCCCTCGCCACCACCTCAACCACCTCGACCACCTCGACCACTCCTCCCCCCACCACTACCACCCGGTCGGCCGATACATCCGCACATCCCCGAGTCCGCGGACCGGCTCGGTGAAGCCGTGCTCGGCGCCGTCCCTCGCGACCGCGTCGAGCGCCATGCGGGTCGCGGCATCGAGGTCGTCGAGCCGGCTCACGAACACCGCCTCGGGCGAGGCGGGCGCCTTGATCGCACCGTGCTCGGGACGGTTGTGATGACTCGCGATGATGTGCTGGAGCGCGAGCTTCACATCGGGCGGCAACGGCGGTCCACCGGCCTGCCGCGCCTTCGCCGCGTACGTCTCCAGCATGATGACCCCGTCGACGAGGTGCCCGAGCAGATTCCCGCGCCGGGTGTACTCGAAGCGGGCCGGGTCGAGTTCGAGCACCTTCCCGGTGTCGTGCAGCATCAGGCCGAGCAGCACGAGATCGCGATCGAGTTCGGGATGCAGCGGAAGGATCGCATTCGCGGAGGTCACCAGCGAGAGCGTGTGCTCCAGCAGTCCGCCGAGATACGCGTGATGCAGCGAGATCGCCGCCGGGGCCCGCATGAACCGCTCGACGAAGGAGTCGTCTGCGAAGTACGCCTCCGCGACCGCCCGGGCCGCGGGATGCTCCAGCGTCGCCATGATCGTCCTCAGCTCCTCCAGCATCTCCGCGGGCGGGCGAGCGCTCGCGGGCAGCAGGAGTCGCAGGTCGTCGTCATCGATCTCCGCGGGCTCGATCGACTCGATGCGGACCTGGATCTGGTCGTTGAAGTTCTCGCAGCTGCCGGAGACGTGGGCGAAGGCGCAGGTTCCGATCGATTCGAGCAGCGCCGGCTCGATCGTCCACTTGCGCCCGTTCACCCGCCCCGACGCGTCGCGGAGCACGCACTTCAGGAAGGGATTGCCGTTCCGACTCGCGGACACCTGCGGATTGAGCAGACCGTAGACCCCGTCGATCCGGGTCCCCGGCGTCATGTCGGCCACATCGAGGTGCCAACGGCGAGCGTCCACGGCGGTTTCGGTGTCAGGCATCCTCGGACTGTAGCAGGCGTCGCCCCGCGGGCACGGCGTCGGCGAGCTCCTGCGCCAGCATGCCCGCGTCACCGTGATGCTCGGACCACATCCGACCGGCGGCCGCGTGCAGCGCGACGCCGAGCCGTGCGACCTCGAAGGCGTCGAGCGTGCCGTCCAGCGCCCGAGCGCCGGGCCGCGGATGGAACTGCGCGAGCAGACCGCCGATGACGCCCGCCAGCACATCGCCACTCCCCGCGGTCGCGAGCGCCGGATTCGGCCGATCGCATCGCCACCACCGCTCGCCGTCCGCGACGACCGTACGGGCGCCCTTCAACACCACGACCACCGGTCCGCCGCCGGCATCGAGACGCCGGGCCAGCGCCGCCGCCGCCGCCGGACGCCCCTCGTCGTGCAGCGGATCCTGCTCCACACCGAGCGCCCGGGCGAGCCGACTCCACTCCCCCGGATGCGGCGTCAGGATGATCGGCCCCCGGACCTGATCGCGGCCCATCGCGGCCATCGCGTTGAGGGCGTCGGCGTCGATGACCCGAGGCCGGTCCTCCAACTCGACGATCGCGGCGACCAGTCGGTCGACGCCGCACGGTCGGCCGAGTCCCGGCCCCGCGACGATCGCGTGCGATTCCCGACTCTCCCGGCGCACGGCCTCGATCGCGCCGTCCCCGACGGCGTCGCCGATCGCCAGCGGGATGACCGTCGCCTCCGGAGTGATCGTCGCGGCCGCCACCGCCAACGACTCGGGCGTCGCCAGAGCCGCGAGCCCGCATCCACTGCGAAGCGCCGCCCGCGCCGCCAAGGCCGGTCCGCCGGGCATGACCCTCGGCGTGATCGCCCCACCGATCACCAGCGTGGTCCCGAAGGTGCCCTTGTGCCCCTCGGCATGACGCGGCGGGAGCATCGGCGGGTCGATCAACTCGCGTCCAGAGTCGCTCACGGGGCGGCCCCCATATCGGTCGGCTCGGTGGGCTCGGTCGGCTCGGACAGCACCTCGATCGCCAGCGATCCGAAGACCGCGAGCATCGCCCGGCCGGACGACTCGATGTCGCGGGGCGAGCCGTCCGAGACGGCGACCGCGACATGGCCGGGATGAAATCCCCGACCGCGGGGAAGCGTGGCGTCGAGATCGATCCACCGATCGTCGATCACCGCCTGCGTCCACATGTGCCAGAGGAAGGCGCCGCCCGGCGCCCCGTCGTGCCGGGTCCAGACCAGTCCGCTGACCGTCCGGCTGGGAATCCCGACCACCCGCAACGCCGCCGCGAGCAGCACCGCGTGCTCCGTGCAGTCGCCGGCCCGGGAACGCACCGTCTCCCCCGCGCCCGCGAACGCCGTCGCCATGCCCTTGCGATGGATGTGCCGATGCACCGCCGCCCGGATCGCCTCGGCCCGATCGCCGTTGGGGCGTCGCGGCCGGTCGGCCCGTCGAGCGAAGCGCACCACATCGGGATCGTCGGCGTCGAGGACCGCGGTGGCGGCCAGATGGCGGGTCCGATCGTCCTCGTCGATCCACGAGACCGACGAGCCGCGTCCCGGCTCGACCACGAGCACGATCGAGTCGTCTCCGGCGATCGACGGCTCGAGCCGCTGGGCGCCGATCGATGGCGGCGCGGACGCCTCGCTCGGCCAGCGAAGCCGGTACCGGGCCCGCCCTCCGCGATCGAGCGGCCGAGCCGCCTCCTCGAAGGTCGGACGGACCAGCCCCGCGTCGAGGAGTTCGATCTTTCCGAGGGCCGCCGCCTCCGCGGCCGCGCGATCGGCGACGACGATCTCGAGATCGCCGAGCCCGGCGCCCATCGGAGCGCGGCTGAGAAGCGTCCGGCCTTCCTCGTCCACGACCTCGGTGGTCACCGTGCCGTCCGGCTCCCGCACCTGCCAGCGTTCGCCCTCGACGACCGCCCCGCCGACCACGATCGACTCACGACCATCGGGGCGGTAGACGACCTCGACCGGCTCGACGCCTCGCGACGGATCGACGACTCGAAGCGTCACCGGAGCCGCCGCGGTCGCGGTGCGTCTGGCGATCTCGAACGCCGGTCCGGGCAGGTGCCAGTCGCCGTCGGGACGCGAAAGCCGCTGCTCGATGCGACGGCGGCCCTGGGTGCGGATCTCACGCACCTCGGCGCCGTCGAAGATCCATTCGGTGGCGTTGGGCTCCTCGCCGAGCGACTGCTCGAGTCGCATCCGCCTCGGCCGGCCCTCGGCATCCATCTCGATCTCGGTCCGGATCGTCGCGGCGGTGATCACCCCCTGCCGCTCGAAGCGAAGCGAGAGTTCGGTCCGCGAGCGTTCGATGCCCTCGTCGAGCGACTCGACCCGCTCCACCATCCGACCGCACGGCGCGCCACCCAGCGTGCAGCGGTACCAGCGGGTCTCGACCTCGGCGGCCCGGATCTCCGACCCGCTCGGGACCCCCGGCGTCGCGAACGCGGGTCCGGCATCCGCGGGTCCGGCGACCAGCACACCCGCGGCCGCGCACACCGCGACCGTCGCACGGCTCGGTCGCCGGCGGCGGAAGATCACGTCCCGCCACCCTCGGGCCGCATGAGCGGGAAGGCGATGACCTCGCGGATCGTCCGCTGACCGGTCAGCAGCATCACGATCCGATCGACCCCGAGACCGAGGCCGCCCGCCGGCGGCATGCCGACCCGAAGCGCCTCGACGAAGTCCTCGTCGAGCGACCGGAACGTCCGCCCCTCGTCGTCCTCGCCCGCAAGCTGCTCGGTGAACTTCGCGAGCTGGATGTCGGGGTCGTTGAGCTCGGTGTACGCCGGGCCGATCTCCATGCCCGCGATGAAGATGTCCCAGCGACCGCTGAAGTCCGGATCGTCGGCGTCGGGACGCGTGAGCGGGCTGATCGCCGACGGATACCCGGTCACGAACGTCGGCCGCGCCGGATCGATGAGCGGCTCGGCGAGGTCCTCGAAGAGCTCGTTGGCGAGCAGCCAGTGGTCCAGCGTCGCCGCGGACTCGATGCCGTGGTCCGCGGCCTTCGCCCGCACCGCCGCCTCGTCGCGGACATCAACGCCGGTCGCCCTCTGGAAGAGTTCCGCGTAGGTCGTCCGAACGAACGGCCGCGCCCAGTCCACCGGGATGCCGTCGAAGGGCAGGACCGGGGCCTCGGCGGTGCCGGCGACCTCCTCGTCTCCGCGGCCGCGACGATCCTCGGCCGAAGCGACCGCGAGCTCGTGCAGCAGCGACTCGGTGAGCTCGAGCATCGACCAGCAGTCGCCGAACGCCTCGTACGCCTCCATCACCGTGAACTCGGGGTTGTGGCTGCGATCCACGCCCTCGTTGCGGAAGTTGCGGTTGATCTCGAAGACCTTCGGAAGACCGCCGACCAGCAGTCGCTTGAGGTAGAGCTCCGGGGCGATCCGCAGGAAGAGGTCGATGTCGAGCGCGTTGAGGTGCGTGACGAACGGACGCGCCGCGGCGCCGCCGGCCATCGGCTGCATCATCGGCGTCTCGACCTCGAGATAGCCGCGGGCCTCCATGAACCGGCGCATCCGCGAGACGATCCGCGATCGATCCTGCAGGGTCCGGATCGAGTCGGGGTTGGCGTGAAGATCGACATACCGCCGCCGGAACCGGATCTCCGGATCGCTGAGCCCGTGCCACTTCTCGGGCGGCGGGGCGAGACTCTTGGCGTGCATCTCGACGCGATCCGCCCAGACGCAGATCTCCCCTCGCTTGGTGCGGCCCATCGGACCACCCGCGACCACCACGTCTCCGTAGTCGAGCTTCTTCGCCAGCCGGAAGATCTCCGGATCGCACGACGCCTTCGACACGCTCACCTGCAGATCGCCGGTGTGGTCGCGCACCGTCATGAAGACGAGCTTGCCCATGTCGCGGTGCTGCATGACCCGGCCCGCGACGAGGACGCGGGGACGGCGGTCCTCGGCCTCGGGATCGGCGTCGTACGCCTCGTGCGCCGATTCGTCGAAGGCCGCTCTCGCGTCGTCGAGCGTCACGAGTCCGTCCACCCGGCGTCCGTACGGATCGACCCCCAGCTCCTCGCGGAGGAACCGGAGCTTCTGTCGGCGGGCCGCGACGAGGTCGGCGGCGGCTTCGGGGGAGGTGGGGGTGGTGGGGTCGGTCACGGGGATGGGGGACTGGAGATTGGGGAATGGAGAATGGAGGACGGTGACTGGAGAACGGGGTGTCGGCGTCGATCAGGCGCCGGCGAACTGGAGCGAGGGGGGCTCGTGGGCCACGACCGGATCGAACCGTGCGCGGAACGCCGACGCGGAGAGGCCCGACACCATCGAGAGGCGCATGAGCGTGTCCTCGTTCTCGAGGTCGTCGCGGCGGAGCCGGATCATGTAGCGGCGAGCGATCGCGTACCGCGTGCTGTTGACATCCACCCGGCGCACCTGCATGCGGTTGGTCCGGGAGTCGAGCATCTCGTCGAGCGGACACGGCACGAACCGGCCGCCCTGCATCGAGACGAGCGAACCGGACCCGCCGCCGATGAGGTACTTGGCGGCGCAGTAGCCGAGATCGCGGCAGTACTCCAGATCGAAGGGCACCGGATCGGCGCACCGAAGCTCGTATCCGATGTTCTTCTCGACGAGCGTGACATCCACGCCGAGTTCGGCGAGCCGGGCCCGCACCAGTCGCTTGAGTCCGCCGCCGAAGTCGATCTCCGCGAGTCGCACGTGACCGTGCGCGTCCCGCTCGATCGGGCCCAGCTGCCCGAGGTCGTCCTCGACGATCGACAGGGCGACGCCCTCGGCGATGACCGCGACGCCGTCGTCGCGACCATCGGAGAGTCGCTTGAGGATGGCACCCGCGAGGATGTCCACGACCTCGGAGATCGGGATGCGTCGGTCCCCGAACTCCTCGGGAATGACGGTGAGCGTCGCGCCCGCGGCCTTGCCGATGCCGAGGGCGAGATGCCCGGCGGTCCGTCCCATCGCGACCACGAGGTACCAGCGACGGGTCGTCTTCGCATCGGTCATGAGATTGCGGACGATGTCCACCCCGACCGACCGCGCGGTCTGGTAGCCGAAGGTGTCGATCTCCGGCGGCAGATCGAGGTCGTTGTCGATCGTCTTGGGAACGTGCGCCACGCGGATGCGGCCCTTCGCCGCCTGACTGACCCGGAAGGCCGAGTAGGCGGTGTCGTCGCCGCCGATCGTGACGAGCTTGTCGATGCCGCGGGACTCCAGCCCCGCGATCACCCGCTCGAGGTCCTCGTCCTTGCGGGTCGGATTCGCCCGGGCGATCCCGAGCATCGAACCACCGCGATAGTGCATGCGGGCGACATCCTCGATGTCGAGCGGACGGGTGGCGTTTGCGTCGCCGGCCATGAGCCGACCGAAACCGTCGAGGATGCCGTGCACCTCGATGCCTTCGAGGCGGGCGCGGATGGTGGCGGCGGAGATGACCGCGTTGATGCCGGGGGCGGGACCACCGCCCGCGAGAATGCCGAGTGCACCGGTGGAAGACATGATCGAGGAGATCCAGACGAAGGTGGAACGGAATCGGACCGAGCGTTCCAGTCTATCGCCCCCCCGTCCCCACTCTCGGTCCCCCGCCCTCGGCATCGATCGGTTCCAGTCGTTCGCCTCCTGCCCGGCAGCGCTTGCCGGTACGCTCCCGCCGTGGATCCCGTGATCTTCCTCGACCGTGACAACACCCTCATCGCCAACGACGGCGATCTCGGGGATCCCGCGCGCGTGCAACTGCTGGACGGGGTTCCGGAGGGTCTTCGCCGACTCCGCGAGGCGGGCTACCGACTGGTGGTGGTCACGAATCAGGGTGGCGTCGCCCGCGGGCGATACGGCGAGGAGGATGTGGACCGCGTTCATCGTGAGATCGCCGGACTCGTCGATCAGGCGGCCGGGCGCCGCGGACTCATCGACCGCTTCTACTACTGCCCCTACCACCCCGAGGCGACGCTGCCCGAGTATCGACGCGAGCATCCATGGCGCAAGCCCCAGCCCGGCATGCTCCTGCAGGCGGCCCGCGATCTCGGACTGGATCTCCCCGCGAGCTGGATGATCGGCGATCAGCCCCGCGACATCGCGGCCGGCCGCGCCGCAGGATGCCGAACGGTTCTGATCGGCGGCGTCAGCCCGTCCCCGGACGCCGTGCCGACCGCGGTCGCCGCGGACTTCGGCGAGGCGGTCGAGATCGTTCTGGCCACCGGTCGTCCCGGACGAGCCGGACGCGTGGAGACCTCGGATCTCGCGACGCTGCGTCGCGCGGTCGAGGACCTCGCCGAGGCCGTCGGCCGACGGGACTCCGGCACGACCCGCGGTCTGGGCGTCGGGCTGCTGATGCTGGCGATCCTTCCCTTCGTCGCCGGACTGCTGCAGGCCGGCGACACCGCCGCCGTCATGCCGTGGTTCGGGGCGACCATCGTGCTCCTGCTGGCGTCGATCGCCACCATGCTCGCAGGGCGGCGATGACCGGGCCTCAGGGCGACACAGGCCCCGGATCGACCGGCACGAGCCGGATCCGTCTCGTGCCCGGGGCGGCCGGATCGATCCTCGACGACCGCGGGCGAGCCACCATCATCGCCGCGGCGGAAGCCACCGCGGAACGGATCGGGGTCGGACTGACCTCGGCGACCTTCGACGACGAGGGGCTCCTGCTCGAGGTCGAGGGACCGATGCTCGTGGCGTTCGGGCTGGCCGCGGAAGTCCGTCGAGCCACCGATCGCTGGCACCGGGAGCACACCGGGCTTCCCCTGTGGATCGCGCCGGAGAATCCGGAACCGTGAGCGCGGAGATGGAGAAGGCCCTGGATCCTCGCACCTGGCGACGCCTGGCGATCCTCGCCCCCAACTGGATCGGCGATGCGGTGATGGCCGAGCCGTCGATGCGGGCGCTGCACGAGTCGTGTCCCGATCTGGAACTCGTCGGGTGCGGTCGGGCCGCGGCCCTCTCGGCCTGGGCCGGACATCCGGCGATGTCGGATCTCGTGGTCGCGGACGACC
>JAUIHC010000526.1 GCA_030432455.1 Phycisphaerae bacterium
GGCCCTTCCGCAGCGCTCAAAAAGAGATTCGGCCGGGTCGCTTTGCGACCCGGCCGAATCGGGCTGACAGGATTTGAACCTGCGACCTCCACACCCCCAGTATGGCGCGCTACCAAACTGCGCTACAGCCCGTACCTGATTGTCGGTCGGCGTCCGAGTCGCCGACGAGAAGCGGACAGGGTGGGATTCGAACCCACGGTACGGAAAAACCGTACACGGCATTTCCAGTGCCGCTCCTTCAGCCGCTCGGACACCTGTCCGGAGCCGAGTAGTGTACCGCGATGCCGCACTCGGACAAGCAGGACAACGCCAGGTCTCCCGAGTCCACCCCTCCGGGTTCGGGTCCGACCGGTCGCCGACCTTCCCGGACGCGATCCGGAACCGGGCGGCGGCGGATCGCCCAGCGCGACACGCCGATCCCGCCCGGCCTGCTCGTGCTCGACAAGCCGAGCGGACTGACCTCGATGACCGCGGTGGCGATCGTGCGACGGCGGGTCGGTGCCAAGGCCGGACATGCCGGAACGCTGGATCCTCTGGCGACCGGAGTGCTGGTGATCGCGGTCGGGGCGGCGACGCGATCCCTTGACCAGTTCATGCGGACCCGCAAGGGCTACCGGACCGAGATCGATCTCTCGGCCTTCACCGCGACCGATGATCGCGAGGCCGAACCCGAGCCCGTGTCCGTCGCGACCCCACCCACTCGCGACGACATCGCGGCGGTGCTTGCGGCGCGGTTCACCGGAGAGTTCCTCCAGACCCCACCCGCATTCAGTGCGAAGAAGGTCGATGGCAAGCGGGCCTACAAGACCGCGCGGGCGGGCGGTGATCCGAAGCTCGAGCCTCGGCCGGTCACGGTTCATTCGATCGAGCTGGAGGCGTACGACTGGCCGATCGCCACCGTCGCCCTGACCTGCGACAAGGGGTTCTACGTCCGGAGCCTCGCCCGGGAGCTGGGGGGGGCCCTTGGAACCGGGGGGCACTGCGCGTCGATCCGTCGAACCGCGGTCGGCCCGTTCACGCTCGACGATTCGATCGGTCTCGACGATCTGCCGGACCCCCTTCCGCCGGATCGACTGATCCCACTGGAGGCCGCCTTGACGCGCATCGCATCGGATCAGTCCGAGGGATCGGACTGATCGGCGGGCGGGGTGGGTTCGCCCGATTCTTCGACGCCCTTGCCTGCGGCCGAGGCCGTCGCCCGCTCGCGGCGATCCATGAGCTGGACATGGATGAGCAGAAGGGCCATGCCCGCGAGCAGTTCGACGTCGGCGACGTTGAAGACCCAGGGGAAGACCTCGGTGGAACCGCCGGGCCACGAGATGCCCAGCGGTAGCTCACGACGGGGAAGCATGTGGAGAAAGTCCCGCACCGCCCCCACCGCCACGCGGTCGTAGAGGTTGCCGAGCCCACCCGCGAGAATCAGCCCGATCGCCAGATGCGCGATCCACGACCGGGATCGGGTCCACCATCCGAAGACGCCGATCGCCACCCCGATCGCGATCATCGTGAAGGCGACGAAGGCGAAGCGTCGCCCCTGCCCGATGCCGAAGACGGCGCCGCGGTTGAGCACGAGCCGGAAGTCGAGCAGATCGGGCGAGATCGCCCGGACCCCCGGATGCCACGGAATCGTGAACGAGCCATCGACCACGGGTTCGTAGACGAGGTCCACCGCCTCGCCCGCCACGGTGCGGAACGCCCACTCCTTGCTCGCCAGATCGGCGACCAGACCGAACACGAGCACGGCCAGAAGCAGGGTCCACGCGCGAACCGAGCGCCGCGCGGGCCGGCCGATCTCTCCGTGACAAGCGGATGTCGAGCCGAGGTTCGCGTCGTCGTTCGAGGAGTCGGTCATGTCGGCCGAATCGAGTCCTGGAAGTCACCGACCCCGGGGCCGTCGCAGCGGGTCACCGAGGCCTCTGACCTGGAGGACACCACACGGCCGAACGCCGGATCTCACTCGGGGGTCAGGCCCCGCTCGAGCGCGCGGGCGGCTTCGATCGTGTACTTCGCCCACGGCTTGGCATTCAGCCGAGCCTTGGGGATCGGCTTGCCGGTCGCCTGACAGACGCCGTAGGTTCGATCCTCGATCCGCTGGAGGGCGGCATCGATCTGCACGATCAGTTCACGCTCCTGAGCAGCCATGCCGAGCGTGAAGTCCTGCTCGAA
>JAUIHC010000058.1 GCA_030432455.1 Phycisphaerae bacterium
TCGCCCCGCTCAAGCTCGCCCTTGAGCACCTCCTCGACCCGCACCTGAAACCTGAACGCCCGCCGCCGGAACTGCCCGTCGCTCGACTCGTCGATCGTGCGCGACTCGACCACGCCGAGCACGATGTCGGTGGCGGTGGCCTCGAGTTGCTCGGGGGTGCGTTGGGGGACTTCGGCTGGCCACCACGGAGTGCACGGAGAAGCACGGAGGGCCGCGGAGGGGAGGAAGAGGGTGGCGAACAGGACGAGGGCGATCGGCAGGATCCGACGCGGCATCGAACGACCTCGTCGCCGGTGAGCCATCGATGCGTCCCCTTCCGCCCCCTTCGCCTGCTGCGCAGGCACCTCCCCTGCCCCCACTCCGTGGCCCTCCGTGTGCCTTCGTGTTCTCCGTGGTAGTCCCCCCATCACAGAAACCGGTTGAAGAGATTCTCGAGCATCTCCTGGCGTCCGCTCTCGAGCGGGACCTCGCCGAGGCGTTCGGCCTCGTCGCGGAGATCCGCGAGCGAGCACCGACCGCTCATGATCCGCTGTCCGAGCTCCCCGTCCCAACTGGCGTAGCGATCTCGGACGAACGCATCGAGTCGGCCGTCGGCCTGGATCGCGGCGGCGATCTCCAGTCCGTGCGCCATCGCGTCCATGCCCGCGATGTGACTGTGGAAGAGATCGACGGGTTCGAAACTCTCGCGGCGGCGCTTCGCATCGAAGTTGAGTCCGCCGGTCGTGAACCCGCCCATTTTCAGGATGCACCGCATCATGCGGGCGCAGAGCAGCGGATCGGTCGGGAAGTGGTCGGTGTCCCACCCGTTGGTCCACTCGCCCATGTTCGCGTCCACCGAACCGAGCACGCCCGCCTCGATCGCGCTCTCCATCTCGTGCTCCATCGTGTGGCCCGCGAGCCACGCGTGGTTGGTCTCGAGATTGAGCTTGAAGTGATCGAGCAGGTCGAACTCGCGCAGGAAGCCGAGACACGCCGCAACATCCGAGTCGTACTGGTGCGTGGTCGGTTCCTTGGGCTTCGGTTCGATGTAGAACTGGCCGGTGAAGCCGATCCGGTGCTTGTGCTCGACCGCGGCGTGCAGGAGTCGGGCGAGCTGGCGGCGTTCGCGCGGGAGGTCGGTGTTGATGAGCGAGCCGTAGCCTTCGCGGCCGCCCCAGAAGACGTAGCCCTCGCCGCCGAGTCGATGCGTGGCTTCGAGCGCCGCCTTCACCTGCGCCGCCGCGTGGCAGAACGCCTCGACCCGTGGGCTGGTGGCCGCCCCGCTGGCGTAGCGCGGATGGGTGAAGAGGCATGCGGTGCCCCAGAGCAGCCGCTTGCCGGTCCGCTGCATCTCGGTCTCGATCGCCTCCACGACGGCATCGAGGTTCCGCTCGCTCTCGGCGATGGTCGCACCCTCGGGCGCGATGTCGCGGTCGTGGAAGCAGAAGAAGTCGATGTCGATCTTGTCGAGGAACTCGAAGAAGACGCCGACCCGGCGGATCGCGTTGTCGAGCGACTCGCTGCCGTCGTCCCACGGCATCTGCGCGGTGCCCACGCCGAACGGATCGGCGAGCCCGTTCCGCATGGTGTGCCAGTAGCAGCTCGCGAAGCGGAGGTGATCCCGCATCGACTTCCCGGCGACGACCTTGTCGGGGTCGTAGCGGCGGAATGCCAGCGGGTTGTCGGAGGCTCGGCCTTCGAAGCGGACACGATCGATCTCAGGAAACGCGGTCATCAGGAACTCCAGGGCACGGCCATCACCACGACCACCACCACGATCACGACTTCTACGACTACAACCATTCCCATCCTCCCCCTCAGATCTTCGGCACCCGATCAAGCAGGTTGACCTCGAGCGCCCCGTGAATCCCCAGCAGTATCGCCTCCGCGGCGTCATGCCGCAGGTCGCCCTTCGGTTTCGGGGCCCCGCTCCATGCGATCACCCGTCGGGCGAGCCCGTCGGCCTCCTTCTTGGCGATCTCGCCCGATCGCTGCTGCCGCGGCAGCATGAGGGTCTCCCGCCACGCCGCCGCGTGCACCTGCCGGTAGTCGATCCCCCGGTGGGCGGCCTGCTTCTCCCAGACCTCGGCGATGTCGCCGCCGCCTTCCAGCCAGATCCACCCGAGCGGCGGCGACTCCCGCAGGATGCTGGGCACGCCCTTGCGAAGCTCCGCGAGCGATCCGAAGTGCTTCGACCGGTACGACTTCAACCGACCGTCCGGCCCGTACACCGCGATCCCCGTCCGCAACCCCATGTCCACCGCGAGCAGATGCCGCTGCGACGGCGGCGGCGGGTTGAGCAACACCGGGTTGGGCGGTCGCTTCTTCTTGTCGTCGTTGCTTTTTTTCACCACAGAGGCACAGAGGGCACAGAGGTTGGAAAGGGGGCACGCTTGAACACCACGTCGAGCATCATGAGAGATTCGTAAACGGAGATCGAGCACGGGGTCTGGACGAATTCGCGCCGCATTCGGCGCTTCTCCATCCAACAACTCTCTGTGTCCTCTGTGCCTCTGTGGTCCATCCAAAGAAGCTCTGTGGTTCGATTCAGACCGTTCACTCGCTCGCAAGATCAGCCGATCGCAGCGGTCGTCGCGGGACGCCGGGGCCTTCGAGTTCCAGTGACAGGTCGAGGCCGCCGGTGGCGTTGAACCACTCGATTCGGATCGGATGCCAGCCGGCCTTGAGCGGCGCCTGGTGCGACTTCTCGATGCGGCCGTGCAGGCCGTCGTTGTCGATGACCATCTCGCCGTCGAGGTGCAGGCGGCTGCCGTCGTCGCTGGCGAGGCGAAGCGTGTGCACGCCGGTCTCGCGGACCCGCAGGAATCCTTCGAAGACGAGGCAGCAGTGTTCGTCACGGCTTCGGAACGATGCATCGACGCGGTCGGCGGTCGTGGTCCCGACGGGCTCGCGGCCCGGGAGATCGTGGAGACTCTGCCAGCCGCCTTCGTACTGCGTGACCGCGAGCACCCCGGGGTTCGGGGCGTCCCAGTCGAGCGGGTGCGCCGGGGTGCGGAGCGTTTCGGGATCGAACCTCGTGAACGCCGCGTCGGTCACCTTCAGGCTTCGTCGGTCGCCTTCGTACGCGACCGCCTTGAGCACGCAGTCGCCGGAGATGCGGATCGGACCGCCCTGATGCCGGGTCGAGGTGCGGTCGGGGGTCGATCCGTCGAGGGTGTAGAAGATCTCGGCCCGGTCCCGATCGCCCGCGAGATAGACATCGGTCGAATCGAGGAAGGCGGTCTCGTCCGCGATGATCGCGACCGTCGGCGGGCTCGAGTAGACGCCGATGTGCGACAGGGTCGGCGCCGCGCGGGCGTCCTCGATCACCACCCGCACACGGTTCGCCATGACCGCCGGGAATGTCACAATGCGGCGATGTCCGATGGTCGTCCCGCGGGCGACCGTGGTCCAGCCGTCCACGGTGCGGCACTGCACGCTGAACGCCTCGACCCGCTGACCGAGCGGGATGAACTCGCGGATCTCGACATGATCGACCGGACTCGGACGCTCGAGCGCGATCTCGACGGTGCCGGTGTTGGTGCCGTCGTCGGTCGCCCAGAAGGTGTCGGGGTCGCCGTCGGTGGTGCGGGTCGCCGCGAACGGACCGGCGTCGCCCCCGCGGCTCTGATCGCTCGTCGCGGGACGGCCCGCGGCGAGATCCTCGGCCAGAATCGAGTCGGTCGCCCGCTTGAGTTCGAGCACCGCCGCCGCGTCGTGCTCGTGCACGAGTCCGCGGCGATCGACCGGGAAGTTCAGCAGCAGGTTCGCCCCGCGGCCGATCGAGCCGTACCAGATCTCGAGCAGCTGATCGAGGTTCTTCACGCGGTCGTCCTGCGACGCGTGGTAGTACCAGCCCGGTCGGATCGAGACGTCCGCCTCACCCGGAAGCCAGTGCGTGCCGTCGATCTGCCCTTCGTTGAGTTCGCGATTCCGGCCGGGGATGCCGGGGTAGAACTCGTCGCGCTTCATGAGGTTCCAGTTGGTCTCGCCGACGATGCCGCGTTCGTTGCCGATCCAGCGGATGTCCGGTCCGGCGTCACTGAAGATGCAGGCGTCGGGCTGGAGTTCGCGGACGACGTCGCGGAAGAGATCGAAGTCGTAGACCTGTCGCTTGCCGTTGGGCCCTTCGCCGTTCGCACCGTCGAACCAGACCTCGAAGACCGGCCCGTAGTTGGTGAGCACCTCGCGGAGCTGGTCGGCGAAGAACTGGTTGTATTCGTCGCCCGAACCGTAGAGCGGGTGGTTGCGGTCCCAGGGCGAGAGGTAGACCCCGAAGTCGAGGCCGTACTTGCGGCAGCTCTCGGAGAGGTCCTTGAGCACGTCGCCCTTCCCGTCCCGCCACGCGGTCGATTCGACATCGTGCTCGGTGTACGCACTCGGCCAGAGGCAGAAGCCGTCGTGGTGCTTCGCGGTGATGATGACCCCGGTCATGCCCGCATCCTTGAACACCCGGCACCACTGGTCGGTGTCCATCGCGGTCGGGTGGAAGGTCTCGGGCGTCTCGTCGCCGTGCCCCCACTCCATGTCGGTGAAGGTGTTCATGTTGAAGTGGACGAACGCGTAGGTGCCGCGGTCGTGCCAGGCGAGCTGGCGGGCCGACGGAGTCGGCAGGAGCGGCGGCGGCGGCGGCGCGGGATCGTCCGCGCGGGCGGCGTCGGTCATGGCGGCGAGTCCGGTGAGCAGGGTCGCGACGAGGATGCAGGGCGTGCGCATGCGGACAGGGTACGACGGCGGAGGAACGATGTCCGCCACCGCGCGACGAGGCCGATGCTCGTCTCAGACGCTCGTCGGATCGGCCAGCGGCCACGAGATGTTGACCAGCCCGCCGGTGGGTGGCCACGGAAGCACGAGTCGGTGAACCTCGTAGTCGTCGATGGTCGTTCCCAGCCGCGCCGCGGCTCGGTTTGCGAGGAGTCGACACGCCTCCTTCGCGGTCGGGTCGTCGACCTCGCCGGGCGGCGACCAGTCCGATTCGATGGTGGTCAGGGTGGTCGGGATGGGAATGCGGATTCGTCGTCGTTCCGGCACGGTCAGCTGTCTCGGACGGAAGTCGTGATAGACGGCGGCTTCGGGCTCGCCACCTCGACGAACGTCGTGATGCAGCCAGCACTCCAGCGTCAGGGTTCGAGTCGGAAGCAGCAGGGGGCATCCCATCTCGCCGCGGTCTCCCGGCGTCGTTCCCACCATGGAGCCGATCGCCTCGGCGTACTCGCCGAATCCCAGATGGAGACTCGAGGCACTCCTCGAGGCGGACCCGGTGCCGGGTCGGAGGACATAGGCACGTGGAGACTCGCGGATCTCCGTGTCCTCGACCTGGTCGGTCCAGTCCGGGTCACTCGCCTCGGGCACTAGGGGCATCGTGGATTCGTCGGACATACCGAGACATCCTCGCTTCGCGTGGAAGGCTCGGTACAGCTCGACTTCGGCATCCGGACGCCACTGACGCACGCCGCTCAGATGCTGAATGCCCACCATGTTCAGGAGATCACCCTCCGGTCCGGGCGCGAAGAACTGGGCGGCCAGCAGGTGATCGACCGAGGCGCCGAGGAGAATGGCGTCGCACTCGAATCGCTTTCGGAGTCCCTCGAGCAGACGAGCCCGCATCTGCTCACCGCTCGACGACTCGGTCAGCACCGCGATCAGGGCGATCTTCGACGGAGCATGCCTTCGGAGCAGATCTTCGAGTCGATCCTGCGCGACCGCGAACGTCTGGAGACGGTCGTGATCGACGTCCGTTTCCGAGAGCCGAGCGAGCAGCGCCTGGCGAATCTTGAGGCCGGGCGTCTCGACCCCGATCTCCATGCCGTCCCGAGCGCGGAGGATCCGACTGATCGCGTGGGCTGCGCCGCGGCCGAGATCGAGCCTTGACGCGATCGCTCGCACGCTGGGGGCCGGTCCGATCTGGTCTCTGAGAAGTTCCGCAAGCCCCGCTCGCCACGCGAGGAGTGCGGTGAGGATCTCTTCGCGATGGGAGGTCGATTCGGTCATCGAGGATCGGTGGACATCATCGAGAGAAAGGCGATCGCGGGTCCTGAGACGCATGCTTCGGCGGTTCACAGACGACCAACGATAGACGTTCGATGGGCGTTCGATGCACGCCCGGGCGATTTCCGAGCGCTGGAGGTGTCATGCATGACAGCAGGATCCCCGCCGACGGTGGAATCTTGCATCAAATGCCGTGGCATGTCACGCATGACGAGGGCATCTCGTGGTGCGGCACTACCTTCCGCCCTGTTCTCGTTCCCGTTCCCTCATTCGGGTTCACCCATCCCTGTTCACCCCATCTCGTGACGGTCTCCGGGAAGAGTCGTGTTCTTCCCGCACGCCGTTCGGTTCCCAGCCTGGAGTTTCACATCATGTCCCGTTCCCACACCCTCATCGCGGGCCCGCTGTTCCTCGCGGCCGCGCTTGCCTCGCACGCCTCCGCCGGCGTCGTCATCAACATGGTTGACGATGGCGCGGACATCCGCGTGACCGTGACTGGATGGTTCAACGTCAACCCGAACGGCGGCACGTCCCAGTACAGCGCTGATGTTTTTCAGGTGGACAGCACCAACTTCAAGTTCGTGCAGCGGCCGGCGGACGTCACCACCGTGACCTTTAACTCGTACACGGTTCAGAGCGTGGGGTTTTCAGGGCACTTCGGGGGCTCGTCGTTGTACGACTGGGACAGGACGGTCACGACGTCGTCATTGCCGATCTGGATCAGGGGCCTTTCTAGTGGTTGGGCGATCTATGCGGATGCCTCGGCGACGGAAGCGAACCCGTATGACTGGGATCTCCGGTGGTCGAACTCGAGTCTCGCCGCCAAGGGATACAACGTCGGAACCTACGTCTGGACGCTGACCGACGGAACCAACACCGACTCGATCACGTTGAACATCGGGGCCTCGACCCCGGCGGTCCCCGGCGTCGGCGCGCTGGCGGCGCTCGGCGGCGCGGGATTGGCGGGCCGACGTCGTCGTCGCTGAGCTCGCGACGCGGTCGATCGATCGGCATCTCCTTCCATGAACCAAGCCCCCGTCGACGTCGGTCGACGGGGGCTTGGTGCGTCTTCGAGCGGCGGAGCCTTCGATGATCCATGATCAGGTGGTGGGCGTCGCCAACAGCCATTGGATCGCCACGGCGCTGCTCATCGGTGGGCAGGCGAGGTCGATTCGGAAGACCTCGAAGTCATGGAGAGGTACGTCGAATCGCAGGGACACCCGATCGGCGAGTCCCTCGGTGGCCGTGAGCGCGCTCTCGTCGAGTTCGGCGGGGGGCGTCCAGCCTCGTTCGAGTCGCTCGACATCCGCGGGCAGCGGCACGCGGAACCGTTCGCGATCCGGGATCCTGGTCCACGACAGGTGATAGGCGTGATAGAGGTGGGCGATCGGATCACCGCCCCGCCGCAGATCCTTGTGGAGCCACGTCTCCATGACGAGCCGCTGGGTGGGAAGCCAGATCGGACACGACATCTCGCCGGTGTCGCCAGGGGCGGAACGCGTCATGTGGCCGATGTTGCGACGGTATTCGGCGAACGCCAGCTGCAACGGAGGTCCGGGATGCTCGGTGGGGCTGAGCATGTATCCGAGGTGTGGCTGCGGCTTGTCCTGAAACCGGAGTCGCTCCCGCCACGTGGGACTGGACAGGTCCGGGACGATCGGCTCGGTCTGATCGGGCGACAGCGTGCCCTCGAGGCTCATGTCCGCCACCCGGTACACCTCGGTCGTCGTGGACGGCCGAGACTGATGCAGGCCACCGAGGAACTGCGTGGCCGCGACATCGATGGACTCGCCGTCGGGACCGGGCACGAACGCCTGGGTCGCCACGAGGATCTCCGCGGAGGTTCCGATGAGAACCGAGTCGATCTCGAACCGACTTCGGAAGCCACGCAGCATCTGCTGTCGGAGATTGGCATCGTCCGCGTCGCCACCGACCAGAGCCAGCAGTCGTGCGGTCGACGGCGCATGTCGGTCGAGCACGGTGGAGAGCCGTTCCTCGGCGGTCTCAAGTCGATCGATCAGCGATGTGTCACCGAGCGCTCCGTTGCACTGCTCGATGATCTTCCGCCGCATCGACCGTCCCGGCAGCACGCTGGCGACGCCCGCGGCGGTCCGGGCCTCCAACATGCGCACGAGCTTGTGCGTGGTTCCGCGTCCGAGTCCCGTTCGATCGGCGAGCGACCGCACCGTGGGTGGATGACCGAGGATCGATTCGGCGACCTCGCGAAACACGGCGCACCAGTCACGAAGCGCCGACTCGATCTCGACTCGGACGTCGGCGGCGTGTGGGTTGAGCGGCTCTTCCTGCATGCGACCCACGAGCATACGTCCGAACGAAAGATGCTGGTGCCCGGCCTCCGAGGCGGTGCGGGCACGACCGGAACGACACGCCCCCACCGACGATCGTCGGCGGGGGCGTGGGGATGACGCTGCGGTTCGCGGGTCGCGACGTGTCGCCGCGGATCCGGTCGATCAGCCGTCGGCGGCCTTGGTGGCCTCCATGGCGACGATGACGCGGACCTGATCGCCGAGGACGCCCTTCTCGATGCCGTACATCTGGTTGAAGTCGCTGCGCTTGAGGTCGAACTCGGCCTCGAAGCCGGCGCGGCGGCCCATGACCTCGCCGGTGCCGGTGAAGCGCACCACCGCGACGACCGGCTTGGTGACGCCGTTCATGGTGAGATCACCCGCCACATCCCAGACGGTCTGGCCGAGACGCTCGACCTCGGTGCTCTTGAAGGTCATGGTTCCGAACTCCTTCGCGTTGAAGAAGTCGGGGCTCTTGAGGTGGGCGTCGAGCTTCTCGTTGCCGCTGTCCACGCTCTCCAGATCGACCTTGATGTCGAAGGAGAAGTGCTGCTCCTTGTCGGGCGTGAAGGTGATGGTGCCGTTGACACCGTTGAAGCGGCCCCAGAACTGACCGGCCTGCGCGTGCTGGACGCGGAACATCGCGGCGGAGTGCACGGCGTCCACGGCGTAGTCGCCCGCGGGCATGTCGGGGAGGGGTTCGAGCACGGCGACGGCGCCGGGAGCGACGGACTCGGTCGAGACCGAGGCGTCCTCGCAGCCGCCGCTGCACGGGCAGAGGCCGAGGCCGTTCATGGCGGCGGCGCCACCAAGGACCGCGACCGCGCCGGCGGCCGCGAACTTGCAGGGAAGACAGGTGAGGAAGGCCATGAGGGCGTCTCCGTGAGGGGTCGAAACGAGCGGGCATGGTAGGCGATGCGGGCGAGCGGTTCGAGCGTCCGGGAACGGAGGACCTACCATGGAGGCTCGACCTGGAACCTCGCCCGACGCCGTCATGACCCTGCCCAGCGACCTTCTCGGCACGATCTACCTCGTCATCGCCCTCGCGGGCGTGGTGGTGGCGGTGCTGGGCTGGCGCGGGCGGCGTCCCGGGAGTCGCCGGTGGTGTCCGCGGTGCGGCTACGACCTCTCGGATTCCGAGAGTCGGACCTGTCCCGAGTGCGGGTTCTCCTCGACCAACGAGGCCGACTTCCGGCGACGCCGCCGACGGTGGTGGGTGGTGATCGTCGGTCTGCTGATCGTGGCGGTGGCCTCGGGCTTCGCGGTGGGGACGGGGGTCGCGGGCGCCACGACCCGACTGCTCGGACCGGAATGGACGCTGCTGGAGTCGCGATCGCTCGCCGGCGGATGGACCGTCGATCACCAGATCAGCGCGGATCTCGAGCGGACCCTCTTCAACCGCCGTGTCCGCGTCCGCCGCGACGGCGCGACCCACTTCCAGTGGAGCGGGTGGTCCTCGATGATCGGCTACCGGGATCCGTCGAGCGGTCGCATCGAGGGACTCGGCACCGACATCGATCGCGATGGCGAACCCGACCTGGTGCTGCAGGTCTCCGACGGCGGCAATGCGAGTCCCTCGACCTGGTTCGTGCTGTCGCTGGCCAGCCGGTCGGCCGGCGCACGGATCGAGCCGACCGCGGTGCTCTTCGACGGATGGTTCCAGGATGTCGACGCCGACGGTCGGGCGGAGTTCATCTCGACCGACTCCACCCTGCGGAACCTCTGGTCGGAGTATCGCGGTCTCGTCCTTCCCGATGTCGTGCTCTCGCCGACGAAGGACGGCTGGCGGTTCGACCGGGCCGCGACGATCGATCGTCCACTTCCCGCCGAGCTCGAGCCCGGCGGGGACGCGGGGCCGGAGGCGGTGCTCGCCGAGGCCCGCGAGGCATGGGTCGCCGAGGCTCGGCCGTTCGTCTCCCGCCTCTTCGGGCTGGCGGCGGCGCTGGTGGCCCGCGGTCGAGGTGACGAGGCTCTCGCGGTGATCCGAGCTCCATGGCCGGGCGACGACGATCCGGACGCGGTGAGGGACTTCACGACCCTCATCGACGAGGACACGCAGTTGCCGCGTCGGTATCGCCCGACGCCCGAGGCCCGGGAGCAGGACTTCCGGGAACTCATGGCCCGGTGGCGGTGGAGCGACCGGTTGCCGCTGCCGGGTCACTGACCCCGCCACCGGGGATCCCGACGGCTCGGACGCGGTATCGGGAGGTTGTATCCTCGGTCCCTTCACCGATCCTCGAGGAGTGTCGTTCGTGTCCATCGCCCTCATCGTCAGCCTCGTCCCCGGTCTCGTGTCCGGTGATCTCCCCGATTCGACCGCCAAGGTTCCCGAGGGGTTCCGGGCGTCCGTCGTCGCCACCGAGCCGCTCATCCAGGACGCGGTCGCCTTCACGGTCGATCCCGACGGTCGGGTGCTGGTCGCCGAGACCGAGCGGACCAACAAGGGCGCGATGGACAACCGGTCGAGCCCGTGGCACCTCGAGGACGACCTGCAGGCACTGACCGTCGAGGACCGCATCGCGTACATGCGGAAGTGGGCGCACAAGCGCGACAACGGGATGGACTTCTACACCGAGGCCCCCGACCGCGTGCGACGGGCGATCGACACCGACGGCGACGGTATCTACGACGCGTTCACGATCTTCGCCGGACCGTTCAACGATGTGCCGGACGGCATCGGGGCGGGCGTGCTGAGCGTGGGCGACGAGGTCTGGTACACGAACATCCCCCACCTCTGGCGACTCGTCGATCGAGACGGCGACGGCATCGCCGAGGTCCGCGAGCCGATCCAGTCGGGCTTCGGGGTGCGGTTCGCCCTCTACGGCCACGACATGCATGGCCTGACGCTCGGGCCCGACGGCCGCGTCTACTGGTCGATCGGCGATCGTGGGTATCACCTGGTCACCGAGGACGGACGCGTGCTCGCCGATCCGCGGGCCGGGGCGGTGTTCCGGTGCGAGCGCGACGGCTCGAACCTCGAGGTCTACGCGACCGGTCTCCGCAATCCGCAGGAACTCGGCTTCAACTGGCGGGGCGATCTCTTCACCGGCGACAACACCTCCGACGCCGGCGACCGCGCCCGCATCGTCTTCATCGCCGAGGCGGGCGAGACCGGCTGGACCATGGACTACCAGTCGCTCGAAGGCGCGAACCTTCGCGGTCCGTGGGAGCAGGAACGGATCTGGGAGATCGTCACCGAGGAGAACGCCCCGTACCGCCCCGACTGGACGCTTCCGCCGCTCGCCCACGTCGGCGCGGGGCCGTCGGGCT
>JAUIHC010000527.1 GCA_030432455.1 Phycisphaerae bacterium
CGCGATCACGGCCTCCGGGCCGGTGCCGTCCACCACGGTCCAGGGGCGACGCTCGGGCAGGACGTCGAGGGTCGCCTCCAGCGCGGTCCCGTCCAGAAGCAGCCGCCGAAGGTCGCCGTCGGTGACGGTTCGACGAAGCGTTCCCGATCCATCCACCAGGAGCAGGATGTTGCGAGCCCCGCGCGACATCGCGGCCAGGGCCTCGCGAAGCGTCGTTCCGGGTTGGACGAGCAGATCGTCGATGCGGTGCATGAGGCGTTCCGGGGATCCGGTGCACGACGCCCGGGGATCGGTCACGGCACGATCCCGGCGCATCCGAAGCATCGGCCGGATCCCGGTTCCGGGAGGACAAATCGCCGGGAGCCCGGCTCGTTTCGGACGAATCGTCCCGGACCCCGTCCGACCGGTGGCCGTCCGGGGCTCGAGGCCCCCATCGCATCCCGCGGGTGGGCTACCCTGACCGGCCCATGGCGGACGGAATCTCCACGACAACCGAGGTGGGCGGGATCGGCGAGTCGCCGGCGGCCCCCGCGTGGCCGCCGCCGGCCCCCTTGACCGCGGAGGCCGTGGCCGCCTTCGATCTGGCCGCCCGACGGGATCCGCTCGGCGATCGGGTCCACTTCTGGATGGCCGTGGTGGCGATGGCCCTTCAGCCGATCCACCTCGTTCCGGCCGCGATCGGGCAGGCGGTGGTGATCGTCTACGCCCTCCTTCGTCTGCACGCCACCTGGCGGGGGGCGCTTCCCCTGCTTCGATCGCCGCTGGTGGTCGTCGCCCTCCTGATTCCCGCCTGGACCGCGATCGCGATCGCGTGGTCTCCGACCCCCGCGGTCGGCCTCGAAGACCTGATTCCCCTTCGATTCCCGCTCTTCGCGCTGGCGTTGTGGCCGATCCGGGACCGGATCCGGCCGCTCGTCCTGGCGTTCGCCGCGGGCGGGGCGGTGCAGGCGGTGATCCAGACGGGGATGTTCGTCGGTCTGATCCCGAACCTGAACGAGGAGTACGAGGCCTGGGGGCAGACCGGAGGTCTCGGTCGGCATCCCGGGAACGCGGCCCTGTTCGCGGCCACGGCCGCGCCGCTGCTCCTTGGCAGACTGATGGTCCTGAGCGATCGACGAAGGCTGGTGGCCCTGCTGCTGGTCGGCGTCCTGGCCGGCGTGGTCATCGCCGGCAACCGCACGCTCTTCCTCGTGCTGCCGGTTGCGATGCTGGTGGTGGTGCTGCGGGTCGTGGTGAGTCGGCGCTTCCTGAGGGAGCGGTGGCGGGCGACGATCGGGGCCGGGGTGATCACCGCGCTGGCGATCGCGATGGTGCCGGTCATCGCTCCGAGTTCGCTGGTGATGAACCGCATCGAGGCGATGGTCGGGGAGATCGAGCGGGCGGTCGTGGACGGTCAGTACCACTCCAGCGGCGGCATGCGTCTCTACTGGTGGCGGGAGTCGGTGTCGGTCGTCCGCGCCGCGCCGGTGCTCGGTCACGGGACCGGATCGACCGGTGCGGTGATGATGTCGCACCTGGAGTCCACCCGCAGCGCGGAGGAGGCCGAGCAGTTCGCCACCGACAATCCTCACTCGACCATCGTCACCGAGGCGATCGAGCGGGGCGTGGTCGGGGTCCTCCTCTGGATCGGACTCGCCGTGCTCGGCGTGTTCACCGCCCGGCGGGTCTCGAACCTCGAACCGTGGCTGACCGGGCTGCCCGCCGCGTGGCTGGTCGCGATCGGCTACGGACTGTCGTCGTCGGTGCAGCTCAGCGGCATCAACACCGCCGTCCTCGCGATCCTGCTGTTCCTCACGATGCCCCCGCCGATCGTTCCGGCGGTCGTCACCGAGACCTGAGCCACGCCCGCCAGCACATCGCCGTCCAGCATGCCGTCGCCCGATCGCGGCGGCCCGACTGCACATCGGTGAAGAGCCGTTCGAGTCGGCCGGGCGACAGCGGGTCCTCCGCGGAGTCCAGCAGCAGTCCGGCGGCGTGATCCCGGAGGGGGCCGCGAAGCCAGTCGAAGATCGGCACCGCGAAGCCGCGCTTCGCGCCCCCGTCGGGAAGCCCCAGCGAGCGGAGCGCCGCGCGGATGGGGGCGCGACCTCCCCGGCGATCGAACAGCGATCCGGTCGATACGCCGGCGGCGGCCGCGATGAC
>JAUIHC010000528.1 GCA_030432455.1 Phycisphaerae bacterium
GACGCCGGGCCGTCGCTCGCCGCCGCCTCTGAGGGCCGCCCCGCCGCGACGACCGCTCGGCCGGCCGTGGCCCGTCCCCCCGACTTCCGGACCGGCGACGGTCTCGGCCGCGAGGTCGATCCGACGCAGGCGATCTCCGAGGCGCACGTCCGGCCCACGCGACCCGACGACGCCCTCCGCGATCTCTTCGTGCCCGAGGCTCCGGGGGACCCCCTGTCCGCACCGGATCGTCCCTCCGACCTCGCGAGCCTGCTGCACGCCCGCGGCGACATCGACGCGACCCAGCTCGAGACGATTCGGCGACTGGGAACCCAGTCGCCCGACCGATCCGCGGCGACGCTGCTCCTCGAACTCGGGATCGCCGAGCATGTGGTGCAGTCCGGGATCGCCGAACTCGCCCGCATCCCGTTCGCGCGGGTCACCGCCGGCACCATCGACGCTCGAGCGCTCAAGCGACTCGGATCCGACTTCTGTCGGGAACGACTCGTCGTTCCGCTCGCGGGCGAGGGAACCCGCGCGATCATCGGAACCACCAGTCCCGACGATGTGTTCCTGCTCGACGACGTGAAGCGGCGTCTCGGGATCTCGGTCGTGCGGCATGTGCTGGTCGGGGCCGAGGAGCTCGAGGCCGCCATCCGGGAACTCACCGGCGAGGGCGACCCGGCCTCGGTGGACGTCGAGGCGATCCTCGCGGATGTGGACGAGGACGACGTCGAGGTCGAGACCCGCGACGACGAGGAGACCGATCTCGAGGCGGAGGCGGAGAGTTCGCCCGTCGTCCGCTATGTGAATCACATCATCGCGTCCGCCCTTCAGGAGGGCGCCTCGGACATCCACATCGAGCCCGGCGAGCGGACGCTCAAGGTGCGGATGCGGATCGACGGCATCCTCTTCGAGATGATGTCCCCGCCCCGCAAGATGCACTCGGCGCTGACCAGTCGCATCAAGATCATGGCGAACCTCGACATCGCCGAGCGGCGTCTTCCCCAGGACGGCCGCATCCGAGCCACGGTGCTCGGCCGCAAGCTCGATCTCCGCGTCTCGACCGTGCCGACCTCGCACGGCGAGAAGACGGTGATGCGAATCCTCGACGACCGGGCGATCCAGGTCTCGCTCGACGACCTCGGATTCTCCGAGGACACGCTGCTCATCTGGAAGAAGCAGATCGAGCAGCCGCACGGGATCATCCTGGTCACCGGACCGACCGGATCGGGCAAGACGACGACGCTCTACTCGTCGCTCCGGCAGATGGACCTCAAGCGACTCAACATCTCGACGGTCGAGGATCCCGTGGAGTACGCCCTCGACGGCGTCACCCAGATCCAGACCCACAACGCGATCGACATGACCTTCTCCCGCGCCCTCAAGGCGCTGCTGCGTCAGGACCCCGACGTGGTGATGGTGGGCGAGATCCGCGATCACGAGACCGCCTCGATCGCGGTGCAGGCGGCGCTCACCGGTCACCTCGTGCTCTCGACTCTGCACACCAACGACGCGCCGAGCTCGGTCACCCGTCTCATCAACATCGGGGTCGAGCCGTTCCTCGTCGGCGCCGCCCTCAACGGCGTGCTCGCCCAGCGACTGGTCCGGCGGATCTGCCCGCACTGCTCGGGCGAGGTCGAGGTGCCCGAGGACATGCGGGAGTTTCTCGCGGTGCACGGCCTGCACACCGACACGCTTCCGCAGGGGCAGGGGTGCGAGTCGTGCCGACAGACCGGCTACGCGGGGCGGCTCGGTCTCTACGAGCTTCTCGTGTTCGACGACCATCTCCGCGATCTCATCGCGTCGAATCCGAATGTCACCGAGTTCCGCCGGCTCTGCTGCGAACGAGGGATGGTGACGCTCCGCGAGGACGGCTTCGCGAAGGTCTCGCAGCGACGGACCACGGTCGAGGAGGTCCTGCGGGTCACCGAGGCGACGATCTGAGAATCGGGAGCGGGAAGGCACACCGCAACCCGAACCCGCGCCCACCCGCGCTCACCCGCGCTCACCCGCGCCCACTCTCGCTCACTCGCGCCCACCCGCGCCCACCTACGCGGAAGCGAGCATGGCCCGAACGGGCCACGCGCAGCGCTCAAGAAGTTCTCATGGCCCGAACGGGCCACGCGCAGCGCTCAAGGAACCAGCGCGGCGATCGA
>JAUIHC010000529.1 GCA_030432455.1 Phycisphaerae bacterium
GAGCCCACCTCACGGCGCTGGATGGCGGATATTCCCGGACCTTTCCAGTCGCAGGGGGTCGGTCCGCTCACTCCACCTGTCGGAGATCGGCGGTCTGGATCGGTTGGTCCGACAGACTCCGCCAGAACTCGATCTCCACCCGATCGCCGGTTCGAATCGATCCCGGCCGCCGCACGAGGGCGTTCCAGCCGAGCACCGGCTTCCCGTTCCAGGTCCTCGTGCGGGTCAGGGTGGTGAGCGGTTCGGCGCCGGTTCGGACCCCGGCGTCCGGATCGACGGTGGTCGCGACGCACCGCACGCACGGCTTCACGAGCTCCAGTTCGACCTCGCCGATCCGGATCCGCCGCCAGCGGTCCTCGGCGTGTGGTCGAACGCCGGAGACGATGATGTTCGCGCGGAATCGTCGCGTCGAGAACCCCGGTCCGACCGCGGTCTCGATGGTCGAGGTCGCCACCACCAGCACGGGATAGCCGTCGCTGAGTCCGGTGGCGGCCCCCTCGGCGGGGGGATCGGGCTGGGTCCACGGATCGAGATCGGGGAGATGGCGTCGGAGCCGGACCGACCGCCCGAGCCGTGCGGACAGCCAGTCGGCGACCTCGTCGCCCTCGTCGACGACGACTCGGGAGGCACCCCAGAGCGTGGCGGTCAGGGTGGGGTGGTCCGGCTCCCGAGCGGGTCGAACCTCGATCCGGTCGCCATCCCAGTCCAGACGCAGCCCCGGCAGGGGGCGATCGGGCTCGATCAGTTCGACGTGGCAGCGGGCCAGCCGAGGCTCCTCGCGGAGCGAGACGAACCGGTCGTCCGCATCGACCAGCATCCAGCGTCGATCGAGCCTCGGCCCCCGCAGGTCGAAGGTCCAGACCGCCGGGGTGAGACCTCGCAGGCTCTTGACCGGGTGTACGCCGAGCTCGGCGACCCGGGGGGCGTCTGCGGCCGGGGCGGGCCCGCCGGTCGGGCGGTCGTCGGGGACGGCGGTGGCATCGATCACGCGGATCACCGTACCCTCGGGGCGTCATGCTTCGCGTCGGTCCCGTCGAACTGCCCACCCGGGTGCTGCTCGCCCCGATCGCCGGTCACACGGATCTCGCCTTTCGACTCCTGTGCCGGGAACTCGGGGGAGTGGGCTGCGCGTACACCGATCTCCTCAACAGTCGGGCGATCCTCGCGGGCACCGAGAAGTCGATGATCCTCGCCGCGACCGCGCCCGGCGATCGCCCGTTCGGGATGCAACTCTACGGTGCCCCGCACGATCCGCTCCCCGAGGCCGCGGCGTGGGCGATCGACCACGGCGCCCAGATCATCGACATCAACATGGGCTGCCCGGTGGACAAGGTCGCCAAGAAGAACGGCGGCTCGCTTCTGCTTCGCGACTGTCCGAGCACGGTGGATCTGGTTGAGCGGATCATCGCCGCGGTCGAACGGCACGCCGGCGGTCGCGTTCCGGTCACCGCGAAGATCCGGCTCGGCTGGGACGAGGACTCGATCGTGGGGCCGCGGCTGGCCCGGGATCTCGAGCACGCGGGCGTCTCGCTCGTCACGGTCCACGGCCGCACGACCGTCCAGCGGTTCAAGGGATGTGCGAACTGGGACGCGATCGGCGAGGTCGTCGCCGCGGTCGAGCGGATTCCGGTGATCGGCAACGGCGACGTCGTGGAGCCCGAGGATGCGGTCCGTCTCATGCGGCACACCGGATGCGCCGGGGTCATGATCGCCCGAGCCGCGATCCGCACGCCGTGGCTCTTCCGCCGGGCCGACGCCGCGATCCGGCTCGCCGAGGCGTCGGGCGAGCTCGGCACCGCGCCGGGCGTTCCCGACGAGGCGATCGCGACGCCGGATGCCGCGGCCCGCGCGAACCTCGAGGGTCGGATCGCGGAGCCGACCCTCATCGAGAAGTTCCGGGCGATCCGCCGTCACATCGATCTCGCCGCCGAGCATCAGTCCGACCGCATCGCCGTCGAGCTCATGCGTCAGCGGATCAGCTGGTACGGCAAGTCGATGGGTCATGTGAAGCCGCTCAAGGAGGCGATCCGGACCGCGCCGGACCTGGCGACCATGCGCCGCGCCTGCGACGACTGGATCGACTGGGCCGACACCGCGCCGGGGATGGACTCGGTGACGATGGCCCCTCGGG
>JAUIHC010000530.1 GCA_030432455.1 Phycisphaerae bacterium
GGAGTCCTGGGTCAAGGCTGGTCTGGGGAGGAAGGGCGGAAGGGCGGGGGCCGAGAGCCGCTGAACGGGGCGTTGCGGAGGACGCCCGGCCACGAGTCCGTGAATCGAGGACTATTCTCCGTCGTTTCCACGCTGTCAAGCGGCGGCGAGGAAGGTCACGCGTCCGGACAGGTCCGCGACCCGCCTCCCTTGGACAGCTTCCGCACCAACCTGCAGCGAGGTTCCGTCGATGTCGCGGGTGATCCTTGGAAGTGCCAGTCCACGGCGTCGGCGGTTGCTGGCGGACGCAGGCTGGGACGTGGATCAGCGATCGCCCGCCATCGACGACGGCGAACTCCGCATCGACGCGGGATCCCCGGAGGCGACCGTGGCGGCGCTGGCCTGGTTCAAGGCGGCTCAGTTCGACCCGCCCGGCCGGGATGCCGTCGTCACGATCGCCGCCGACACGGTGTGCGCCCTCGACGGGCGGATCCTCGGCAAGCCGGCCGATCGGGCCGAGGCCGGCGAGATGCTCCGTCGCCTCGCCCCCGGGCGTCACCGGACGCTCACCGGAGTCTGTCTCCGCGGGCGTGATGGCTCGCGTCGGCTCTTCGTGGACTCGGCCACCGTGGAGATGGGCGCGATCGACCCGGCGTCGCTGGAGGCGTATCTGGACTCCGGGGAATGGCGAGGGAAGGCGGGCGGCTACAACCTCGCGGATCGGATCGCGGCGGGGTGGCCGATTCGCTGCACCGGCGACCCGACCACGGTCATGGGGCTCCCGATGCGACGCCTGCAGCCGATGCTCGACGCGATGGCGTCCGCGGAGCCGACGACATGAGGATCCTCGCCGCGGTCCATCTCTCGCCCGTCGTGACGCTGCCGATCCTCGCGGTCCTGGTCGTCGGGGGCGGTCTCTACTGGCGTCGTCTGGCCCGGGCGTCGGTTCCCCGGCCCCGCCGCCGGCTCCGCCGGGCCGGGCTGCTGATCGGCGGGCTCGTCGCGGTCTTCGGCGTGGTGGCGTCGTCGCTCATCGATCCGGATCAGCGACCGACCGCCTATCTCCTCGCCTGGGCGATCGTGGCGGCGCTTCTTTTGCCCGCGGTTCTGGTCGCGCTCGCGGACGCGATCTTCACCGTCCGGCTCCATCAACGGAGTCTCGACCGGCGGCTGCACCGCGATGCGCAGCGGATCCGGCGGGAGGTCGAGGCGGCGTCCGCGGGCGGGACATCCGATCGGGACGGGGAGCGGTCGGCGTGAGAATCCCGGGCGGAATCGGCTCCTGCTACCCTCCCGAGGGTCGAGGGTCGGACATCCGGCCGTTCATCTCGCCATCGCCGAGTCATCGCCGAGCCAAGGGATTCCGTTGACCGACGTCACCGCTTCAGGCCTGCCGTTCCGCACCGCCGGGGAGCCGGGCACCGGCTTCGTCGAGGCGGTCGCCCGACTGGAGGGCGGCCGTGTGCTTCTCGTCGGCGACTTCATGCTCGACGAGACGGTCCGGGGTGCCGCCGAGCGTCTCAGCCCCGACGCCCCGGTCCCGGTGCTGGCGGTCGATGGCGAGGACGGATTCGAGCGTCGCCCCGGAGGCGCGGGCAATGTGGCCGCCTGCCTTCGCGGGCTCGAGGCCGAGGTCTCGGTGGTCGGGCTGGTCGGCGACGACGACGCGGGGCGGCATCTGGCCGACGCCCTGTCCGCGATGGGGTGCGATGTCGAGGGGCTCGTGATCGACCCGAGTCGGCCCACCACGCTCAAGCGGAGTCTGGTCGGTCTCGCGCAGCACCGGCATCCGCAGAAGATGTTCCGGATGGACATCGAGCGGCGGCAGCCTGCGTCCGACGAGATCGTCGCGCGACTGCTCGCGTCCATCGAGGCCGGGCTCGACCGGGTCGATGTGGTGTGCCTCGAGGACTACGCGAAGGGTGCCTGCCCGCCGGCCCTCTGCCGCGGGCTGATCGAACGCTGTCGGGCTCGCGGCATTCCCGTGCTCGTCGATCCCGCGGCCATCACCGACTACGCCCGCTACGCCGGGGCGTCGCTGATCACGCCGAACCGGAGCGAGGCCGAACTGGCGTCCGGCCGACGCGGCGGACTGCGGACGGATCTTCGCGACGCGGCCGAGATCGCGACGCGACTCCGGGTGGA
>JAUIHC010000059.1 GCA_030432455.1 Phycisphaerae bacterium
CTGCCTTTGATTCAGGTTCTTAGGTTCGTCTTGGACGCGCATGTCGCCTGTCGATGTCTTCTCCCTGCCGTCACGTTCTTGAACCGTAAGCCAGTGCCATTCCAAGCTTTGGGATCGTTCTCGCGGAAGATGTCCCCCGAGAAAAGGTCGCCTGTCCCCATTTTTCGGTGATCGAGGGTTGCGGCCTCCGCGGGGCCTTGTTCGTCGGCGTGCGGTCCGCCTTCGGCGTCCCATCAGATCCGGATCGCGGATCTCGCGAGTCGGATGCCCTGTTCGGTGTCGACGTCGACGCCCTGGTTGACCGCCATCGTCACCAGCCCCCAGCAGACGCCTTCCAGGCGGGCGGTTGCCGAGATCGCCTGCTCGGAGACCGCATCGGCGGAGGCTGCCTCAATGAGGGCGGCGAGTTCGGTGGTCGCCTGTCGCTGCAGCATGAGGAAGCGGCCGGGCTCGCCGATGTCGTCGCCGACGAAGCCGCCCATTCGCATGTGGAACCGGGTCGCGTCGGGGCGGTGGGTCGGGAGGTCAAGCAGCAGCCGGGCGGCGATGTCGATGCGGGCGGCGCGGCTTCGGGCTTCCATCGTCGCCACCCGAATCTCATCGAGCAGCGTGCGGTGGGTCCATTCCCAGAGCGTCAGCAGATAGTCATCCTTGCCCTTGAAGTGCAGGTAGAAGACGCCCTTGGCGACGTCCGCGGCTTCGGTGATGTCCAGAATCGAGACCAGCCCGATCGGCTGGCGACCGAACGCCGCGAGCCCCGCGGCGAAGAGGCGTTCTCGCACCGCCAGCGCCTTGCGGGCGCGGCGGCCGAGCGGGGGATTGGGGGCTTCGGGCGATGGAGGCGGATCGGACGGCGTCGAAGTCATGGCGGCATGGTGGCAGGGGATCCTGTCATCCGCAATTTGACCGGCTCGTCATTTTTGTTACGCTCGGGCGTTCATATTCACCATGAACAGATTCATCCGGAGATCCCCATGAACAGCGATCTGGCGTCGATCGAGACCGCAACCGATTTCGACATCCGCTTCCCCGAGGCCGAGGCCGGCCATGATCAGGACGCGGAGTGGTTTGAATTCACGGTCGAGGGCGAGCGACGGCGGCTCAAGGTCCACGACTACGCCGCCCTCTACGACGTGCCGGGGCTCTACGAGGCGCTGGTCTACGAGACGCTTGCGTGTCGCTCGCCGGACCGCGTCGCGGATCTGCTCGTTCTCGCGGTCTCCGATGGCCAACGCTCGATGGAAGACCTGCGGGCCCTCGATCTGGGGGCGGGCAACGGCATCGTCGCCGAGCGACTCGCGGAACGCGGCGTGTCCGCAGCGTGGGGTGCCGACCTGCTGCCCGAGGCGAAGTCGGCGGCCGAGCGGGATCGTCCCGAGGCGTACGACGGCTACCTTGTCGGCGACTTCACCGCCTTCGACGACGAGGACCTCGCGGGTCTGCGGGCGTTCGACCCGAACCTGTTGGTGGTGGTGGCGGCCCTCGGCTACGGCGACATTCCGCCGTCGGTCTTCGCGGCCGCGTGGAACGAGATCGCCGACGACGGGCTCGTCGCGTTCACGATCAAGGAGACGTTCCTCTCCTTCGAGGCGGACCGCTCGGGGTTCGCGTGGCTCGTGCATCAACTCCGCGACCGCCGCCTGCTGCAGGTGGACGCTCGACTCCGCTTTCGGCATCGCGTGTCGATCGGCGGCGAGCCGCTGCACTACGTCGCGGTGGTCGGCCGCAAGTTCGGGGCGATTCCGCCCGAACTCCTGGAGACCTGCAACGCGATGGCCATCGACGAAGCGGCCGACGGCGACGCGGATTCAGCGTGACCGGTCGGTCCGACCAGCCCGGGAATCGCCCTCCCACGACCAGACTCGCACCCGGTCGATCTCCATGGTCGAGGGCCAGATCGTGTCATCGCCCGGCGGTCCGGGCCAGAAGCCGCCCACCGCGAGGTTCATGATGAGGTACATCGGGACGTCCGGGATCTTCTCACGCTGCTCGGGGGTGCGTCCGAACCGATGGGCCACCTTGCCGTCCACGGTCCAGACGATCTCGTCCGGCGTCCATTCCAGACCGAAGTCGTGCCACGTGTCGCTGTAGTCGCGCTTCCGGGTCTCGGTCGTCGAGGTCTGGCCGAGGTCCCACGGCAGCAGCCCGTCCCGCAGCGGTCCCCAGTGGAACGAGTGGTGCACACGATCGGGCTCCTTGCCGACGAGCTCGATGATGTCGATCTCGGGCGGCCATGATCCGTCCGCGGGCAGCAGCCAGATCGCGGGCCACATGCCCTGGCTCGACGGCAGCTTCGCCCGGATCTCCCAGCGGCCGTACATGAGACGCTTGCGGCCGGCGGTGGTGATGTGCGCCGACGAGTACTGCCGATCGCCCACCGGGCGCCGGTCCGCGGTGATGCGAAGCACGCCGTTCGCGACCACCGCACGATCCGGGGCGTAGTACTGGAGTTCGCCGTTCTTGCTCCACGCCCCGTCGTCGACGTGCCACCAGGCGTCGTCCGGTCGGCCGCCCTCGAAGCCCGGGTTGCGGACCGGAATCGCGACGGGGCGGGTGACCTCGCCACCGAGCCGCCGCACCGCGAGGTCGTCGACCAGCACCGAGCCGCGGGAGTCCGCCGGCCCGTGCAGCGCGAGTTCCAGCGTCGTCGCGCCGTCCCGCATGACGATCGCCGCGTCGTCGCCGGTCACGATCGGCGTCCACTCGTCGGCGGCGCCCGCGGTCGCCGCGATCGTGCGTCGATCGACCTCCGCGCCCTGACGGTCCCGCTGGACGAGCTCGACCTCGAGAAGCGGTCGATTCGACGCCGGGGCGTTCGCGGACGGGATGAGCATGTGACCGTCCAGACGCAGCGACTCGCCGGGCAGCAGGCCGCCGATCTCGCTTCGCAGCGTGACCCGCTCGGGGCGTGCGAAGACCCGCAGCGCTGCGGCGCCGGTCCGCGGCGAGCGGTCGTCCCGGAGCACGGAACCCTCGACCGTCCAGCCCGGCAACCCGTCGCCGCCGGCGAAGCCTGCGTTCATGAGGAGATTCGTCGAGTCGCCCGCGGCGTTCAGGGTCGGGTTGCGGAAGATCACCGAGCCGCCCTGCGTGGTCGGCTGGATGAAGGCGAGGATGTACTTCACCTGCGTCGCCGCCGCCGGGACGTCGAGGCCGATCGTGGACGGCGTCCAGCGACCGACCGGCACCTCGGCGGCACCGGGGTCGAACGGTCGGCCCTCGGCGTGCGCGAGGGGCCGGCCCTCGGCGTCAAGGCATTCGATGCGAAGGATGGGGAAGTTGTCGGTCGTGGCGATCGAGTCGTCCGGGGCGGTGAGCGCCTCGACCGACGCCTCGATCCGCGCGGGACGATCCGCGGTCGGAATCGGCACGGTCATCGTCGCTCCGGAACCGCCGTAAGGCTCGTTGAACGGGCCCCAGGTCTTGAGCACGCGACCGTGCACCGGATGGTCGATCGCGATGACGTTGTTGAAGGCCGACCAGCCCTCGGCGCCGGCGTCGTTGGTCTCCCAGGTTCCTCGACCGAGCAGCAGATCGACCGGAGCGCCGCGGCGGTCGGCCGAGACGTCGTCCACGACGACACCCGCGGTGCCGCCGCCCGCCGACGGGACCACGACGATCGCCAACTGCACCGTCGCGGTGCCGCCGGGAATCGAGCCTTCGACCGCGCCCTCGCGCCAGCCATCACCCTCGATCGGAAGGAGATGCTCGATCGTGCCGGTGTCGTTGCCATCTCGATCCCGACACTCGAGTTTGAGCGCGAGTCGGGCGTCGGCGGGCGCCGCCCCGTCCGGACGCCACCGCACCCGTGCCGTGACGATGTCATCCACCTTGATTCCGCCGCCGAGGGGAAGGACCGCGCCCGAGTACGCGGGCGGGTTCTGTCCGCCCGCGGCGTGGAGTCGCAGCCCGCGGCCGCGCTCGCCCGCGTCACTCGAACCGGCATCTCCGAAGGTCAACCAGTCGGCGAGCGGCTTCCCGGGATCGTTGAAGTCGTCCTCGAAGACGAGCGTCCAGCGATCATCGGTCGGCGTGGCCGGCGTGGTCGGCGTGGTCGGGGAGGCGGCGTGGGCGGTGCCGGTCGCGAGGCAGAGAATGGCGGGGACGAGCAGGCGTGGCGTCGGCATCGGGAGGCTCCTGAGGACCTCCGATGCTACCGTCCTCGCTTCCTGCGATCGTGCCCGTCAGGCACGATCCCGCCTCCTTCCGAACCGCCGAGATCCGGATCGTCATGACCGTGTTTCCTGCCGACTTCCTGTGGGGCGCCGCCGCCGCCGCGTATCAGATCGAAGGTGCCGCATTCGAGGGCGGCCGCGGCCGGAGCGTCTGGGACGACTTCTGTGATCGTCCCGATGCCGTCAAGCACGGCCACACCGGGGCGGTCGCGTGCGATCACCTGCATCGGTTCGCCGACGACGTCGCGATCATGCGGGAGCTCGGCCTGCACGCCTACCGGCTCTCGATCTCCTGGCCGCGGGTGCTGCCCGACGGCGTCGGGGCGGCGAACGAGACCGGGCTCGACTTCTACGACCGACTCGTGGATGCGCTCCTGGCGGCGGGGATCTCGCCGTGGGTCACCCTCTTCCACTGGGACATGCCCTCTGCGCTCTTCCAACGCGGCGGGTGGCTGAATCGCGACAGTGCCGCGTGGATGGGCGAGTACGCCGAGCTCGTGGCCAGGCGACTCGGTGATCGCGTCGCCGACTGGATCACGCTCAACGAGCCGCAGGTCTACATCGACCTCGGACATCGCACCGGCACGCACGCGCCCGGGCTCACGCTGAGCCGCCGCGAGCAGTTGATCGCCGGGCACCACACGATGCGGGCCCACGGGCACGCGGTGCGGGCGATCCGGGCCGCCAGTCCGCAGCCGTGTCGCATCGGCTGCACCGCGGTCGGCATGGCGGCATGTCCGGTGGACGAGGATCCCGCGACCATCGAGGCGGCGCGGCGGGGGACGAACCTCGTCGATCCGGGCAACCACTTCTCGAATCCATGGTGGCTCGATCCGATCTGTCTCGGTCGCTACCCCGAGCAGGGACTCGAGGCGTTCGGAGCCGATGCCGACGGACTGGCGAACGACGCCGATCTCGCGGAGATGCACCAGCCGATCGACTTCATCGGTCTCAACATCTATCAGGGACGGATGGTCCGGGCGGGCGTCGATGGTGAACCCGAGACCGTGCCGTTCGGCGTCGGCCATCCGATCACGACCTTCGACTGGCCGGTGGTGCCCGAGGCGCTGCGGTGGGGGCCGTACTTCGCGCACGAGCGATACAGGCTTCCCGTGTACATCACCGAGAACGGGCTGGCGAGCATGGACTGGGTCGCCCGCGACGGTCGCGTGCATGACGCCAACCGCATCGACTTCACGGCGCGGTACCTCGACGAACTGCACACGGCGATCGCCGATGGCGCCGACATCCGCGGCTACTTCCACTGGTCGATCCTGGACAACTTCGAATGGGCCGAGGGCTACACCAAGCGCTTCGGACTCGTGCACGTGGACTACGACACGCAGAAGAGAACCATCAAGGACAGCGCCCGCTGGTACGCGGAGGTCATTCGCAGCAACGGGGGGTGTCTGTAGATCCGGATCACCACGGAGGACGCGGAGATTCACGGAGGGCCACGGAGGGGAGGACGGTGGCAGGCTTGAACACGATGTGAGTTGCCGCCGCTTCGAGTTCGGCGATGAGTATCGTCTTCAGGAATCCCAACCCCAACTCCGTGGTCCTCGGTCCTCCTCCGCGTTCTCCGTGGTGGAAGAAGACTACGAAGACTCCTCGGGACGACAGGTCGTCGGAAGTGCATTCATGATGGCATCCAGCACCGCTGCCGCGGTGTCGATGGCCTCGGTCGCATCGTCCCAACTCGCCGACGCCAGTTCGCCGGGATAGCGGAATCGCCAGGCGAATTCGGTCATCATTGATGCTCGTTTCATCAACTCGATCAGAGAAGGTTCGAGCGTCACCACCGCATGGCCAAGTTCAGTGAGATTGTGCGTCTTGCGGAACGGTCGCTCGTGATGCACGAGCAAGGCCTTCATCGACTTCTCGGCGCACTGCTGAGCATGGAAGGCGACGTCGTTCAACAACGGCGGAATCGCGGTCAGGTCGTGACGTCCGGCTCGAAGATCCTCGGATGCCCGCAGCAACCACCCGCGAACCTCCAGCGTCCGCACATCCGGGGCCTCGTCATCCGCCATGAACGAGTCGTCCTTCCTGAATGATCGTCCACGGAAGCGACGCCACGACCGTTCGCCGCTCGTCGAAGTCGCGTGATCGAAAGACCACGACATCCGCGCCGCGTTCGAGTCCCCACAACACCTCGGCGGCTCGCCGGGGATCGGCGTTCGCAGGATCGGCGTCGTCGTCCACGATCACGGCGAGATCGAGATCGCTGTCCGCATCGCCGTCGCCGCGGGCCTCCGACCCGAAGAGATAGATCCGCAGAGGCTGATACGCCTCGACGATTCGGCGGACGATCTCCGGAAGATTGGCGGCGTTGCCGGTTTCCACGGCGAGGATGATAGCGGTCGATGCCCCCGGCGAGAACCGAGAAACGGCGTGGCTGATTCGCGAGCTCATCACGGATGGTCACGGGGTCGGGATCGGAATCCCTGAACACACGGTGCTCGTCGCCGGATCCCGGCAGACTCGATGCGTGGCCTTCCGTGCGCCGTGGTCAGACCCGCAAGCCCGTCTCGGCGTCGAAGAGATGCACCGAGCCCGCTCGCGGAGAGATCGGCATCGAGTCTCCAACCGCGGGGATCGCGTCGAGGCGCATGCGGGCGGTGAGCGACGTGCCGCCGGGGCCGTCGAGCATGACATCGGTCTCGTCGCCGAGCGGTTCGCAGACGCGGACGGTCGTGGCGATGCCGTCGTCGGCCGACAACTGCAGATGCTGCGGGCGGATGCCGACGGTGACGCCGCGTCCGGGTGTCTGAGGCGAGTCGAGTGCCACGCGAGCGCCGCCCTCGAGTTCGACCGTACGGCCGTCCTGCGCGACCGTGCCGTC
Source organism: Phycisphaerae bacterium (assembly GCA_030432455.1). Taxonomy (GTDB): domain Bacteria; phylum Planctomycetota; class Phycisphaerae; order Phycisphaerales; family SM1A02. The sequence goes on from JAUIHC010000059.1 coordinate 7,021, forward strand.
GAGCAGGTTCATCGCGGGGGCGCCGATGAAGGTCGCCACGAAGCGGTTCGCCGGACGGCGGTAGACCTCGAGCGGCGGACCGACCTGCTGCACGACGCCGTCCTTCATCACCACGATGCGATCACCGAGGGTCATCGCCTCCTCCTGATCGTGCGTGACGTAGATGCTGGTCGTCGCGACGCGACGGTGCAGTTCCTTGAGTTCGCTGCGGGTCTGGTGTCGCAACTTCGCGTCGAGGTTCGAGAGCGGTTCGTCGAAGAGGAACGCCGCGGGCTCGCGCACGAGGGCGCGGCCGAGCGCGACCCGCTGCTGCTGGCCGCCGGACATCCGCCCCGGCTTGCGATCGAGCAGCGTCTCGATGCCGAGCAGCCGCGCCGCCTCGGCGACGCGGCGGTCGCGTTCGATCTTGTCCACCCCGCGGAGCTTGAGCGCGAACTCCATGTTCGCCCGCGCGGTCTTGTGCGGGTAGAGCGCGTAGTTCTGGAAGACCATCGCGATGTCGCGATCCTTCGGCGGGACGGCGTTCACCACGCGATCGCCGATCGAGATCGTGCCGGAGGTGATCTCCTCGAGCCCCGCGATCATGCGAAGGAGCGTGCTCTTGCCGCAGCCACTCGGACCGACCAGAACGAGGAACTCGCCGTCCGCGATCTCCAGCGAGCAGCCGCGGACCGCTTCGGTGCCGCCGTCATAGGTCTTTCGGACGTCGCGGAGATGGAGCGATGCCATGGGCGGGAGTGTAGAGGCAGGGGCCTGCGGGGGTGGCGTCGCGGTCGTCCGCCTCGCCGACTACCATCCGGACCGTGACGAATCCGCCTTCAGATCAGGCCGCCATGAACGACCCCGGAGTCGGTGATGCCCCGGTGCCCGATCCGGGGTCGGGCCTCGGTGCCGTCTCCCGCCGTGCGGCGCTCTGGGGCATCGCGGGGACCGCGGTCGGCTACGCCGCGTTCGGGCCGAAGCCCCGGCGGGCGGGCGCCGGGGATCGCATCCGGCTCGACTACTGGGAGAAGTGGACCGGTCACGAGGCCGACGCGATGAAGCGGGTCGTCGATCGCTTCAACGAGAGCCAGGACCGCATCTTCGTCAACTACCTGACGATGGGCGGCATCGATCGCAAGGCCACGATCGCGATCGCCTCCGGCGATCCGCCCGACATCCTCGGTCTCTGGAACCGCAATCTCCCGTTCTTCGATCAGTGCGGTGCGATCGAGCCGCTCGACGGACTCCGGTCGTACGGCATCGACGCGTCGCACTACGCCGAGGCGATCCGGCCGCTCGTCTTCCGCGGTGGCTCGCAGCTTGCGGCGCCCAGCACGCCGAGTTCGATCCTTCTCTACTACGACCGACGCATCGTCGCGGACGCCGGGTACGACCCCGACCGCATGCCGCGCACGATCCCCGAGTTCGACGAGTTCATCGAGCGGACCACGATCATCGGCCCCGACGGCGATGTCGAGCGGGCGGGCTTCCTGCCCACCGACCCGGGCTGGTGGAGCTGGTGCTGGGGCGGCTTCTGGAACGGTCGTCTCTACGACGAACGCACCGGCGAGGCGACGATCGACTCGGCGGCGAACATCGCGGCGTACGACTGGTTCCAGTCGTTTCCGAAGCGGTGGGGACTCGATCGACTCCGGGCGTTCCAGGGCGCGCCGGTGGACAACCCGTCGCCGTACCGCAACTTCTTCACGGGGCGGCTCGCGACCACCGTGCAGGGGCCGTGGCTGCCGATGTTCATGGACATGGAGCTCGGCCCGGGCGTCTTCGACTACGGGGCCTGCCCGTTCCCGGTCGCTCCCGAACTCGAGAACGAACCACCGTTCGGTCCGATCGAGGCGGACATTCTCGTCATCCCCCGCGGAGCCCGGAATCCCGAGGCCTCACTGGAGTTCATCGCGTTCACGCAGCAACCCGAGAACATCGAACTCCTCAACGCCGGTCACGCGAAGCCCTCGCCGTTGGCGACCAGCAGCGAGTCCTTCCGGCGGGATCACCCCAACTCGGTGGTCGAGGCGCACGAGGCGCTCCTCCGCAGTCCCAACGCGTACACCACCCCGTGGATCTCGAGCTGGCAGGAGCTGGCGATGGCGCTCGGGGCCGGGCTCGACACGATCTGGAACCTGCGGAGCGAGTCCGCCCGCGGTCCGCTCGCGGAGGTCCAGCGCGAGGCCGAGGCGATCCTCGCCCGGGCCGCCGACCGCCGCGGTCGCCGTGGTCAGCCCGATCCCTGGCTCGGCATCGAACCGGCGACGGGAGGTGCGACCTGAGACGCGACTCGACCGCCGTCGGCATGCTCTGGATCTCGCCGTGGATCCTCGGCTTCACGATCTTCACCGCGTTGCCGGTGGTGCTGGCCCTGTGGTACGGCTTCACCGACTACACGCTGCTCGAGCCGCCGATCCCGGTCGGGCTCGACAACTACACCCGGATGGCCGACGACCCGATCCTCGGCACCGTGCTCTGGAACACCGCGGTCTTCGGCGTGCTCACGATCGTGCTCGGCACGCTGCTCTCGATCTCGCTCGCGACGGTGCTCTCGCATCCGGTGCGGTTCCGGTCGTTCTGGCGAGCCGCGGTGTTCGCCCCCTCGGTGCTGCCGCTCGTCGCACTCGCGGTCATCTTCAAGCTCGCCTACGACCCGGAGGTCGGCATCGCGAACACCCTCGTCGAGGGCGCCCTCGGCTGGGCGGGCGTGCGCGGTCCCAACTGGTTCGGCAGCGGGTTCTGGGCGATGACGGCCCTCCTTCTCATGAGTCTCTGGGGCGTCGGTCCCGCGGTCGTCATCTACCTCGCGGCGCTGCGGGACGTTCCTCGACAACTGCACGAGGCCGCCTCGATCGACGGCGTCGGCCGCTGGGGTCGCTTCGTGCACGTCGTGCTGCCGATGATCTCGCCGGTCATCCTCTTCAACGTGATCATCGGGATCATCAACGCCATGCAGGTCTTCGCGGTGCCGCTGCTGCTCACCGGCGGCGGCCCGGAGCGGACGACCTACTTCCACTCGATGTACGTCTACGACCAGGCGTTCACCTTCGGCGACATGGGCTACGCCTCGGCCCTCGGCGTGCTCCAGTTCGCGATCATCCTCGTCCTGACCGGCGTCGTGCTCCTTGCGGGCCGCCGGCTCGTGCACTACCGCGGAGCGTGACGACGATGTCGGACATCGATTCCAGCATGCACGACGGCCGCGCACTCGGCCGCATCGATCCCGCGACCGGCGTCGCGTCCGGATCGGTCGCCCGCGCGTATCGGCATCTGGTCCTCGGGGTCGCGGCCGCGGCGGCGCTGCTGCCGATCCTCTACATGCTGGTCATCTCGACCGGCGGCAGCGATCCCGCGGCCCCGTTCCTCGACGGCGGCATCGCCGAGACCGCGAGCCGCACGGTCGAGAACTATCGCGGCGTGGTCGCCGACGAGAACACCGACTTCCCGCTGTACCTCCGCAACACCCTCTGGATCGCGATCCTCGGCACCCTCGGCACCACGCTGTCCAGTGCGGTCGTCGCCTACGGGTTCTCGAGGGTGCGGTGGAAGGGCCGCGACGCGGTGTTCATCATCGTGCTCTCGACGATGATGGTGCCGTTCCCGGTGGTGATGGTGCCGCTCTTCACGATCTTCCGCGAGCTCGGCTGGATCGGCACCTTCGCGCCGTTGTGGGTACCAGCCTGGTTCGGCAACGCGTTCAGCATCTTCCTGCTGCGGCAGTTCTTCCTCTCGATCCCGCGGGAACTCGACGAGGCGAGCCGCATCGACGGCTGCGGCCATGTCCGCAACTTCCTGCACGTGATCCTGCCGCTCTCGACCCCGGCGCTGCTGGTCGTGGCGCTCTTCCACTTCATGTTCGTGTGGAACGACTTCCTCGGGCCGCTGGTGTTCCTGACGCACCGCGACCAATTCACACTTGCGCTCGGTCTGCAGCTCTATCTCTCGAAGCTCGGACAGACGCCGTGGAACCTGCTCATGGCGGCGACCACGATCATGGTCGCCCCGGTGCTCGTCCTCTTCGTCCTCATGCAACGCACCTTCGTCGAGGGCATCTCGACGACCGGCACCAAGGGCTGACGCCCGCCACCGCCACTCCATCGTCCACCCCGGGAGATTCCGATGATCCTGAGCAGAGTGCTCGCGACGCTCATCCTCGGCACCGCCGCGCCCGTCGGACCCGAGCCGTCCTTCGAGCGAGGCCGCGTCACGGTCACCATCGACGGCGAGTCCCGCGGTTTCCCGTACCGCCTGCTGCGAGCCGAGGGCGCGACGGCGGAGAACCCGCTGCCGCTCGTCGTCTTCCTGCACGGTGCGGGCGAGCGGGGCGACGA
>JAUIHC010000531.1 GCA_030432455.1 Phycisphaerae bacterium
GGCGCAGATTCTCGTCGTCTCCGATGTCGAGGCGAACGCGATGATCGTGATGGCGCCCGCCGAGGCGATGCCCTTCGTCGATCGCTACGTCGATCTCGTGCAGCAGGCGCCCGCGGGCGAGCGGACCACGCTCCGACTCTTCGAGCTTCGCTACGCCCGGGCCGCGGAACTCCAGCAGACGCTGCGGCAGATCTTCCAGACCCGCTTCCGCAACCTTCGTCGGGCGGGCGGCACCGCGAGCGAGCCCGACTTCGCGGTCGATGCCCGCAGCAACCAGTTGATCGTGACCGCCAGCGCCGAGGAACTCGCCGAGGTCGAGCGGCTCCTTCAGATGCTCGATGTCGAGGACGGCCGGGAGCGGCATCCGCTCACCGTGCTCGAACTCGCCTCGGCGCAGCCGACCGCGGCCGCGAAGATCCTCGATCAGGCGGTCATCGGGGCCGACGAGCGTCTGCGGGCGACGACCCTCGTGCTTCCCGACGATTCGTCCGGCGTGCTGCTGGTTCGGGCCGACGAGCCGACCCTCGGGGAACTGAAGACGGTCCTGACCCGGATCGATCGCGAAGCCACGAGCCGATTCCCGGTGCGGACGATCGAGCTGGCTCGGGCCGATGCGGGCGAGGTGGCGGATGCGATCAGCCGCTTCTATGCCGATCGGGCCCGACTCTTCTCCACCGGCCGCGGCCGACGGACGCAGTCCGCGTCGGTCGCGATCACTGGACGAGCGGGCGGCGGCACGCTGCTGGTCGCCTGCGACGAGGAGACGTTCGAGGAGGTCGAACGACTCGCGGGTACCTTCGACGAAACCGACGCCGACGGGGTGTCGCAGTACCGCATCTACGAACTGAAGCACGCCCGGGCCGAGGAACTCTCGCAGACCGTGGGCGAACTGGTCGGCGAACTGATCTGGACGTCGCAGTTCATGGGGCGGGGACGCGGACGGAGCGGTGGACGCGACACGCAGGGAACGCTCGGCATTCGGGCCGACGACCGCATCAACGCGCTCGTCGTGACCGGCCGTGGCGACACCTTCGAACTGGTCGAGGAACTCATCGCCTCGCTTGACGTGCCGACGCCGGATACCGAGCGTCGCCTCGTTCGGCACTATCGCGTCGCGGGCATCGACGATGACCTTCTTCTCGACATCGTGCGGGAGGCGGTCGGCGCCTCGACCCAGAGTCGGCGCTGGTGGGACGACAGTCCCGAGACTGGCCCGAAGGTCTTCGGTGATCGCCGCAGTGGGGCGGTCGTGGTGGTCGGCACCGAGGCACAGCAGGCCCAGGTGGCCGGGATCATCGGTGACTTCGACACCGGGAACCTGAGTCAGGACGCCGCAGTCGTGCTCGTGCGGACCGAGTACGTCGATTCGAACGACGTCGCGAGCGCGGTCGAACGCTTCCTGCGTGACCGTGCCCGGGCGACGGATACCGAATCGCGGGTGGTCGTCACGTCCGTCCGCGGAGCCAATGCGTTGCTCGTCGCGGGGCCCGACGATGAAGTCCGCACCATCGAGGATCTCGTCGCCCGCATCGACGCCCCGGATCTCTCCGGGGTCAGGTCGGTTGAGATCATCCGACTCCAGCGCGGTCAGGCCGCCGAGATCGCCCGACTCGTCGGCTCGCAGTTCGAGCGACGCGGCGGGGACGGCGTGGTCATCACGCCCGACGCCCGGACCAACTCGATTCTGGTCAACGCCCCGGCGGCACTGCTGCCCGAGATCCAGGGGCTCGTCGCCCGCCTCGACGCCCCCGACGACACCGCCGAGAGCGTCATCCGCACCTACGGGCTCGCGACCGCCGACGCCGCGGCCGCGGTCGAGATCCTGCAGGAGACGCTCCGCCTCGACGAGGACGGGCGGACCACGGGCATCTCGATCGTGCCCGACGACGGCTCCGAGCCGGTCGAGGTGCAGGCGACGATCGTGGCGGATCGCCGGTCCAACTCGCTGGTGGTCACCGCCACCGCCGAGAGTCTCCCGGTGATCGAGTCGATCATCGCGAAGCTCGAGGAGGCGCCGGCCCGCAGCCCCGTCGAGTACCGCATCGTCCAGCTCGACCACGCCCCGGTCGCGGATGTGAGCATCACGCTCGACCGTCTCCTCATGGCCCGCGGCG
>JAUIHC010000060.1 GCA_030432455.1 Phycisphaerae bacterium
TGGAAGAGTCCGTCCGGCCAGTCGATCAGGAGGAACGAGAGGGCGGGGGCGCCGCCGAGTCCGAAGGGCATCGGTTGTCGCGACTGACCGGGCCCGGCGTGCGGCCGCAGGTTGGTGCGGACCGTCCAGCGATCGTCGGAACGGGCCGCGACGATCGCGCCGATGCCGTCGGCGTTGGTGCGCAGCGACTGGGTCGCGTCCTCGGTGCCGGTGAGTTCGATCGCGGTGAAGTCGAAGCGGCCGGGACCGGCATCGACGAGCATCGGTCCGGTCTGGACGGAGGGCGCGACGACCACGGCATGGCCTCGTCCCGGCTCGCGGAGCAGCGGACTCCACGCCGCCGTCGCGGTCAGCCCGAGATCGATGTCGGTGACGACCTCGAGCACGCCGTCGCCGTCGGCGTCGGCGATCATCAGGTTCGCCGGCGTCGCGTCGAGGGTGCGGAGACGACTCGGCTGGTACACGCCGTCGGCGTCCGGCGACCAGCGATCGATGCCGCCCCCGCCGTCGGCGGTGACCAGATCGACCACGCCGTCGCCGTCGAGATCGCCCGCGGCCGCCAGACGCAGGTCCGCGGATGCGAGGGCGGCGAATCGGGCGTCGTCGCTGGTGTACGACCAGAGGCGGTCGTTGAGGTGCACGAGATGCGGCGCCTCGTCGCGGATCACCAGCAGGTCGAGGTCGCGGGTGCCGTCGAGATCGACCGCCAGTCCGCGGCGTGATCCGGCGCCGCCGCCGATGCCCGCGTCCGGGGCGATGTCGGTGAACGCCCCGGTTCGATCGTTGTTCCACAGTCGGTCGGCGCCGTCGGCGACGATCGCGAGGATGTCCAGGTCACCGTCGTGGTCGGCATCCACGATCAGCGCGTCCACGGTGTCCCGATCGCCGCCCCCGACACCCGCCTCGCCGGTCGCGTCGCGCCAGGCGTCGTCGTCCGATCGCAGCCACAGCTGGTCGGGGCCGCGCCGACCGAGGAACGCATCGACGCGACCGTCGTGGTCGATGTCCGCGAAGGCCGCGAGCCGGACGTCGGGGATCCCGGCCAGCGGATGCGATGCCTCCAACCGGTATCCGTCGTCGGTCGCGAGCAGGACCGCGTTGCCGAGCTCGGTGCCGCCCGCGACGAAGACGTCGAGGCGTCCGTCGCCGTCGAGATCGGCCACCGAGACCGAGCCGCCCGCCCGCCAGATCGCGGTCGCGTCGATCGGAAGCGGGGCCGGCGGCGCCCAGATCGGTCCATCCGGGCGGGGCGTTCGCTCCGTGGCGATCGCATGCGGGGCCGCCATGGCCTTCGATCCGAGTCGCCCGTAGATCGGCTTGACCGACACGGCGCGGGGGTTCGTCTCCAGCCGTTCGAAGGTCGCGAGCGCCGCGTCCGCCGCGTCATCGTCTCCGAGTCGGGCGGCGACCGAGCCGATCCGGAACCAGGCGCTGCGCAGGTAGGGATCGATCTCGGCGGCTCGTCGGTACGCGGCCATGGCGTCGGCGGGGCGTTCGCGTTCGAGCACGAGGCCGAGGTGATACCAGCCGTAGGCGTCGGTCGGGTCACCCTCGACGACCGTGCGGAAACGGGCCTCGGCCCGCTCGTCCTCGCCCGCCCGCTGAAGCAGCACGCCCGCGACATACGCGGCCCGAAGATCGTCGGGATGAGCGGCGGCGATCCCCTCGATCATGTCGAGGGCGTTCTGCTCGTCGTCCTCGAGCTGCCGGTTCATGACCGCGATCGCCAGATCGACCCGGGCGTCCAGTCGATCCGGATCCGACTCGACCACGCGTTCCAGCGCCTCGGCGGCGTCTGCGTACTCGTAGCGGGCGAGAAGACCCGCGGCCCGACGATGATCGGCGTCGAGCGGCGCGGGATCGACGGTCGCGGTGCCGCCGCCGGAACCGGCGTCGGAGGGATCGCCCGAGTCGCACGCGGCGAGCAGCGTCGGCGTCGCCAGCGCGGCGGTCGCGAGGAGTCGGCGGAATCGGATGCGGGACGACGGATCGTGAGGCGTCGGCATGGCGGAAGTCTACGACCGCCCGAGGCGACGGACCGTGTCGTCAGCGGCCGAAGATGTCGAGGCCGAGCGGCGCGACGGTGACATTGGGCTCCGAGATCGTGCCGTGGACCACGTACTTCGCGAGCCGATCGGTGACGAGCGACGTGAGATCCCCGACCGTCCCCAGCGTGGCCTGCAGCCCTTCGAGCGGCCCGGCGTTCATGCGGATGTCGAGGGCCCGCGTCACCAGGCCGATCGTCCCGCGGCCGCGGGCGCCGATCGGTCCGGCCAGCAGCGTGAACGAGGACATGTCGATCCGCTCGTCGCGGATGAGGAAGGTCGCCTTGAACTCGTCGGACTGCGACGGGCTGAGGGTGAGGATCCGCATCACGTTCGCCAACGCCTTGACGAGGGGGCCGCCGGTGAATCGCCCCTTCTCGATGGCGACCTCCCCGCCGCCGCCGAGGGTGACCAGCGGACGTCCGAGGTTGAGATCGAACTCCATCGCGGTGTCGAGCAGACCGGCGATCTTCTCCGGGGCCGTCGCATCGATCCGGTGGATCGACTCCAGTCGGATGTCCCGGATCTCCAGCGTGCCGAAGGCGTGCAGGCTCGCGGCGGAGTCGATCGCGGCCCCGATCGCGGCGTCGGGCACCAAGCCGTCCGACCTCGCTCGGATCGCCGCGAGTCTGGCCTGCGTCTCCGGATCGGTGGCTTCCCCGGCGGGTCGGACGGCGTCGACGGGCGACGCCGCCTCGCCGGGCATCCCCCGGCTCTCCTCGTCGGCGATCTTGAGGGTGAGGGCCACGGTGCCGTCGAAGACGTCGATCGTGCACGGATCGATCCGCAGCACCTCGGACTCGTAGCGACCCTTCATCGACGCCTTCGCGATGTCCACGACCCGGTCGTCGAAGGCGAAGCTGGTCGGTCCCAGATCGAGCGTGAATCGCGTGTCGTCTCGACGCGGCTCGTTCAGGTTGAACGAGCCGGTCATGGTGGCGTCGAGCCGTCCCTCGATCCGTCGCTCGACGATGAGGTCCTGCAACTGCGGCGGAAGGTGTCCGACCGCATCCTCGTCGAGCGTGAGATCGAGGTGCAGCCGGGTGAGGTCCGCGTCCAGGGTGTCGATGTCGAGCCCACCGGCGAGCTGGATCTCGAAGAGATCGGTCCGCTCGAGGGTCGTGTCGATCTCGTACCACCCCGGTCCCCGGCCCAGATCGAGGTGGTCGTCCCCTTGGCGGGCCTTGTTGTCGACCTCGAAGTCGAGGTCGTCGAGCGACATCCGGCGGTCGTTTCCGCGGATGCCGTAGTCGAGGGCGAGGTCGGTGACGCGGATGGTGTCGATCGCGAAGATCTCGCTGATCGGGCGATCGTCCTCGCCCGCGGTGTCGTCGCCGGAGAGAAGGTCGCCCCATCCGACGATGGTGCCGTCCTCCAGCGTGTCGATCCGGGCGGTGGCCCCGTCGAGCCGGAAGTCGCGGAAGACGATCGGGCCCGTCAACGGGATCCGGTCGAGCACGATGCCCACGGACGGTGCGTCGAGGATCGTGGTCTCCCGACCCTCGCCGTCGGTGGCGATCAGTCGGAGGTCCACGATGTCCACGCCGAGGGGGTAGCGGTACTCGAACCGGCCGATCTCGACCCTCGGCTCGAGCAGGTCCTCGGCGATCGCGAGCACTTCCCGCCGGATCCACGGTTCCGCGAGACCGGCCGCGGCGGGGATCCACAGCGGGGCGGTGGCGGCGGCGGTCGCGGCGAGTCCGAGTGCGGAGAGCAGGATCTTCCAGCGGCGTCGCATGGGGAGGCCCGGAGGCGTTCGGGGGAGGGGCGCATGACGACGCGGCGGAGGGTCCGCCGCGTCGTCGGGGGGTTCAGTGGCGATGGGCGGACTCGAACCGCCGACCTAAGGTTTATGAATCCTTCGCTCTAACCAGCTGAGCTACATCGCCATGGACGTGCCGACCATCGGGAGCCGGCGACGGATCGATGATGGTACCGCACCCCGGTGAGGCGTCAAGGGCGGCACCGGGGGGTGGGCCGGGATCAGGCCGAGGTCGTGCACCCGTTGCCGTGACGCACCCATCGGCGGCCGACCGAGGTGAGGGCGAAGTCGGGCTCCTGTCGGGCGATCGCCGCCGCCACCAGACCCATGAAGAGGGGCTGGGGCGCGAGGGGCCGTCCGGTCAGTTCCGGGTGGTACTGGGCCCCGATGAAGTACGGGTGGGTCTCCACGGGCAGTTCGAGCACCTGCATGATCGGGTGATCGGGATGCCGGCCGCTGAACCGCAGGCCCGCCTCCTGAAGCCGGTCGATGTAGGCGGGCTCGACCTCGAAGCGATGGCGGAACCGTTCGTGGATGCGGATGGCCCCGCCGTGCAGGAAGCTCACGAGCGAGCCCGGTTCCAGCGCCACGTCCTGGGCTCCGAGCCGCATCGTGCCGCCCATGATCCCCTCCAGCCGCTTCTGATCGGGAAGTTCGGCGATGACCGGGTGGGGCGTGTTCGGCGAGAACTCGGTGGAGTGCGCGTCGTCGAGACCGAGCACGTGGCGGGCGTGTTCGATCACCGCGACCTGGAAGCCGAGGCAGATGCCGAGGAACGGGAGGCCGTGGGTGCGGGCGTGCTCCACGCAGCGGATCTTGCCCTCGACGCCGCGGATGCCGAAGCCGCCGGGCACGATGATCGCGTCGAGTCCGTCCAGCACCGATCCCGCGTCGGCGGCGTTCTCGATGTCGGTGGTGTCGATCCACTGCACATCGATGTCGCAGTCGAGGTGGACGCCCGCGTGCTCGATCGCCTTGTCGATCGAGGCGTAGGCGTCGCGGAGGGCGGCGTACTTTCCGGGGATGCCGAGCGTGATCGAGCGGGATCGGGTGCCGCTCAGCTTGCGGGCGAAGTCGCTCCAGCGGTGCCGGGCCTCGTCCTCGTGGACCGGGTTCACCCGGTCGTGGAGGTCGAGCATCGAGAGGATCTCGCGGTCGAGGCTGGCCTTCCGCATCTCCTCGGGGATCGAGTAGACGGAGTCGCGGTCGTGCATCGAGAAGATGCGGGTCATCGGCACGTTCGAGAACATGCCGATCTTCTCCATGACCGTCTCGTTCACCGGGTTCTTCGCGCGGCACGCGACGAGGTGGGGCTGGATGCCGGCCTCCATCAGACGCTTGATGCCGAGCTGGGCCGCCTTGGACTTCTGTTCGCCGAGGATCTGCGGTTCGAGGATGTAGGTCAGGGCGACGAAGCAGGCGGACTCCGGCCCCTCCTCGAAGGCGAGCTCGCGCAGCGCCTCGATGTAGAAGCCGTTCTCGTAGTCGCCCGCGGTGCCGCCGACCTCGACGAAGACCACGTCCGCCGGGCCGCCGTCGCGACCGCCGTGCATGGCGAGGTCGCGGAGCTTGTACTTCACGGCGCCGGTCACGTGCGGGATCATCTGCACGTCGCGCCCGAGGTAGCCGCCTCGGCGTTCGCGATCGAGCACCTCGGTGTAGATCTGACCCGCGGTGACGTAGTTGCGCCGCGTGAGGTTCAGGTGCAGCATCCGCTCGTAGGTCCCGAGATCCATGTCGGTCTCGAGTCCGTCGTCGAGGACGAACACCTCGCCGTGTCGATAGGGATTCAGGGTGCCGCTGTCGATGTTGAGGTAGCCCTCCATCTTGATGGGGGCGACCGAAAGTCCCTTGTCCTGAAGCAGTTTCGCCAGCGAACTGGAGAAGATCCCCTTGCCCAGACCGCTCATCACGGTGCCGATGACCACCACGTACTTCGTGCGGCCTCGGACGTAGCCGGCCGGTTCGGGGCTGTACCACTCGGTGCCGACGCCCTCGCCGCGTCCGAAGGCGGCGAGGAACTCGGCGTCCGCGGCATCGCCGTCGGAGGCTCGTGGTTCGGGGTTGGAGGGGCCGCCGGAGGCGTCGGCGTCGGCGTCGGCGTGGGGATCGTGCTGGCGCGGCGTGAGGGGCATAGGGGAAGGTACCGCGCGGGGGACGGTGCGGGCAAGGCGGAACGGGGGGGGAACGGGAGGGGGAATGGGGAATGGGGGACGGGGATGTGGTCAGGGCCGGTACCGCGTGACGAACGCCGTGTACTGCTCCGGGGTGTCGATGCCGGTTCCTCGGCACTCGAACTCGGCGACCGCGATCGTCCCGCCGTTCTCCAGGACCCGCAGCTGCTCCAGACGCTCGATCCGCTCCAGCGGCGACTCCGGCCACGCCGCGAAGCGGGGGAGGAAGGCCCGGCGGTACGCGTAGAGCCCGACATGACGACGGGGGGCGTGCCCGACGGCGTCGCGATCGAAGGGGATCGGGCTGCGGCTGAAGTACAGGGCGCGGTTGCGACGATCCGTGACCACCTTCACGATGTTCGGATCCCCGGGGTCCTGATCCGGCCCGAAGGGGGACGCGATCGTCGCCATGTCCGCATCGGGATCGGCGTCCAGCGCCGCGACCACCGCGTCGATCGCCTCGGGCTCGATCTCCGGCTCGTCGCCCTGGACATTCACGATGATCGCGTCGTCGGCGAGGTCGTCGGCCAACCGTTCGGCGACCTCCGCCAGCCGGCTCGTCCCGTTGGGATGATCGAGTCGCGTGTCCATCGCGACATGCCCCGCGGCGGTCACGACATCGAGGATCTCGCGATCCGGGGCGGCGACGATGACCCGCTCGGCGCAGACGGCCTTGCACGCCTGATCCACCACGTGCAGCACGAGCGGTCGCCCCGTGGCGTCGGCGAGGGCCTTGCGGGGGAATCGGCTCGAGTCGAGTCGGGTGGGGATGACGATCGTCGCCGCGGGCACGGAGGCGGGGCGGCGGTCAGCCGCCGAGTTCCTTGAGGAGGGCGTCGACTTCCTTCCGCTTCGCGCGGATGTCGCGGTAGCCGATGTCCTTCCGGACGATCGCGGAGCAGATCTCGGCCGCCTCGCGGGCATCCTCCATCGAGTTCGTCTCGCGGGCGAGGTCGATCAGCGACAGCATCAGGTCGTAGCGGATCGGCATCTCCCGCTCCTTCTCGGCACCATCGGTGTAGCCGAGGGCCTCGCGGAACTCGCCGACCGCCTCCTGATGCCAGCCCTCGTGCGAGAAGCACTTGCCGAGCATGTGCGTCGCGCGGGTGCGGTACTTGGCCTCGTCCTTGCACTGCTGGAACATGGCCATCGCGTCCTCGTAGTTCCCGCGCTCGTACTCGATGAGTCCGAGCTCGAACTTGATTCCGCGATCGGTCGGATACTTCGACACCCGTTCCCCGAACTCCGCGGCCCGGAGGGCCAGCAGTTCGGCCTTGAGGGCGACGGTCTCCTCGCTCTCGGGAGCGGTCTCCACCAGCGTGCGGAGCCGCTTGGACATGCGGGACATCCGAACATCGCCGGCCGCCATGCGGAAGCGGTACTGGCCCGTGGTCTCGAAGCCCTTCATGTACACCTCGACCGCGAGGGCGTCCTCCTCGGCCTTGTCCGTCCGTCGCAGGAGCTGGGCGTACTTGTTGACCGCCTCGGGCGAATCGGGGGTCGCCTCGAACTCGGCCTTCGCCCGGTCGAGGGCGCGTTCGGCGCTGGCACCGCCGGCGAGGGAGTTCTCGTCCTCGAGTGCGGCCTGCTCGTCGGCGTTCTTGATGAGCTTGCGGAAGTCACCGGTGCCGCCGGAGCCGGACTGGCCGAAGCCGCCTTCGGACATCGCCCGCTGAGCGCTGAGTTCGTTGAGCTGGGAGATGAGGTCGCTGTCGGAAGGATCGATCGCGATCGCCTTCTCGGCCGCCGCGAACGCCTCCTTCCAGGCATCGACCTCCACGAAGAGGTCCTTGCCCTGGATCCAGAGGGCCTTGGTCTGCTTCTTCGCCTTGCCGATCATGGCGAAGATCCTCGGGGCGAGCCACTGACCGAACGGCTTCTCCTCCACGCGGGCCACCGCCTGCAGGAGCTTGAAGGCGATCTGGAGATTGTTCAGATCCTTCGCCCATGCGAACTCGTACGCCGCCATCCGATCCGCGGGGTTCGGCCCGTCGATCGCCTTGACTTCCTTGCCCGCGGCAGGCTTGCCGCCGGACTGGAGGTAGCGGATGCCCGCCTCGTAGAGCGCCTGGTGCGCGTCCATGTTCGACGGGTCGAACCGAAGACCGCGGGCGAAGAGCTCGATCGCGTACGAGTAGTTGCCGGTCTGAGCCGCGGTGCGGGCGTGCTCGAAGAACTTGGCGGCCTTGAGGGGCTCGGGTTGCCAGCCCGCCGACGAGTCGGCCGAGGTCTGGTCGTCGGTCTTCTTCTTCTTGCCGAACAGGGCCACGCGGCGCTCCTCAATGCGTCGGGGGGGACGGTCGTCGCGTCGCCGACCGGACGGCGACCGACACGACCGACGGGGCCGAGCGGGAACGATCCAAGGTACCCGCCCGCCGGGAAGCGGGTCAATGCCGCGGATTCGCGGGGACGGTCACGGCGATCCGACTACCATCCGCCTTCGGCTCCGCGTGGCGTGCGGATCCCGGATTCCGACTTCGGCAGGCGAACAGACGACGTGAACCATCCTTCGCTCGAGATTCATCGCTATCCCCATCCGGTCCTCGCCCGACGGGCGGAGCCGGTCGAGTCGATCGACGACGAGCTGCGGGGGCTGGTGACCGCCATGATCGAGACGATGTACGCGGCGGATGGCGTCGGACTCGCGGCCCCGCAGATCGGCATCTCCCGACGACTCTTCGTGGCGGATCCGAGGCGGACCGAGGATCCCGAGCCGCAGGTCTTCATCAACCCCGAGATCCGGCTCGAGGGCGATCTCGTCCCGTTCGAGGAGGGATGTCTGAGCATCCCCGACGTCCGCGTCACCGTGCGTCGCCCCGAGGTCGCGACCATCGTCGCCACCGGGCTCGACGGCGAGCGGTTCGAACTGACCGACGACGACTTCGCGGCACGGGTCTGGCAGCACGAGTTCGATCATCTCGACGGCGTGCTGATCGTGGACCGCATGTCGCCGCGCGACCGGCTGGCCCATCGCCGCACGCTCAAGGAGATGCGGGCGGCCTTCGAGTCCGGCGACCGGGGAGCCTGACCTTCATGCGCATCGCGTTTCTCGGATCCGGCGCCTTCGGCCTGCCGACCCTCGAGGCGATCGCCTCGGTGCACGAGGTGCCGCTGGTCGTCTCCCAGCCCGATCGCCCGGCCGGGCGAGGGCGACGCGACACGCCGACGCCGATCTCCGAGCGGGTGCTCGCCGATCGGGAACGCGGCGACGGCCCGTTCGTCTCGACGATCCTGCTCCGCACCGACGACATCAACTCGGAGGAGTCCCGGGCGGTTCTCGACGAGACGGCGCCCGACGCGCTGGTCGTCATCGCCTTCGGTCAGAAGATCGGTCCTGCGGTCCTCGACGGTCGCTTCGCGGTGAACCTGCACGCCTCGGTGCTCCCGCGGTGGCGGGGGGCGGCGCCGATCAACCGGGCGATGATGGCGGGCGACCCGACCACCGGGGTCAGTGTCATCTCGCTCGCCGAACGGATGGACGCCGGGGATGTGCATGCCGTCCGCACGACCGCGATCGATCCCGCCGAGACCGCCGGGGAGCTGCACGATCGACTGGCCGAGCTCGGGCCGGACGCGGTGCTCGAGGTTCTGGAACGATTCGGCCGGGGCGAGGTCCGGGTCGAGCCGCAGGACGACGCGCTCGCGACCCGGGCGGCCAAGCTCGGGCGGGCGGACGCGACCGTCGACTTCGCGGCGGCCGCCGACGCGGTCCGATCCCGGATCCACGGTCTCGTGCCCTGGCCGGGGTGCGAGGTCGAGGTCGAGGGGCCGGCGGGAGCCCCGGCGCCGATCGAGCGACTGAGACTGCATCGGGTCGAGGTCGTGTCGCTGCCGCCCGACTCCGCGACCGAGCCCGGCACGGTCGATGCCGACGGCACGGTCGTCTGCGATGGCGGCGGGGTGCGACTCCTCGCGGTGCAGGCCCCGGGCGGGCGGGTCCTCGACTGGGAGAGCTTCCGGCGGGGTCGGACCCTGCCCCCGGGCACCAGGCTGCGACCGCGTTCGGGGGAGTCGAGACGATGACGGTCACCGCCGGGATCGGTCGTCGCCTCGGCGAGATGGCGGCCACCTTGTGGGATCTCCTCGGGCTCGCCGATCCGGATCGCGACGGCCCGGAGACGACGACGGATGCCCCGGGGATCGAGCCCGTCACGACGACGAGGGCGACGGTCACGACCACCACGACCACGACCACGACCGCGGAGATCGTGGTCGCCCGTCCCCCGAGCGCGGCGGGGCGGACCGTCGGCCGCCGCGCCGGAGGCGGTGCCATGCAGGCCCGCTACGACGCGCTGGTTCGCGAGATGAAGCAGGCGTACGGCGTCCGGGTGGTGCGATGGAGGTCCAGCACCAGCGGGTGCGCCTGGCAGGTCCATTACGCCGACGGGTCCACCGCCCGGCTGATCGAGTCGCCGTACCCCCGCGGTCCGATGAGCTGCGCGGTGTTCCTGCACGAGATCGGTCACCACGCGATCGGCTTCGGGACCTACCGACCGCGGTGTCTTGAGGAGTACCACGCGTGGCGATGGTCGTTCGAGGCGATGATCGCGGGGGGCTTCAATGTCACCGAGGCGGTCCGCCGACGACGCGACGAGGCGCTGCACTACGCGATCCGCAAGGCGGCCCGTCGCGGGCTCAAGCGACTTCCGGTCGAACTGGCCCCGTTCGTCCCGGTGCCCGACCGCGGACGATCACCGCTTCCGGCCCTCTTGCCGCCCTCCTCGGCGGACGATGCCGCATGATCGGACCCTGAACGGGGGCATGGGACCCGGTCGGGCTCGAATCGGCGGCTCGCCCGACCGATCTCCCCGGCATGCGCCCGAACCCCGATCGCGATCGACATGCCGGCGTGACGATCTCGGGGCGGACGCTCACCTTCGAGCGTCGGCCGAGGCCGTGGATCGTGGATGTCGTGCGGGTTCTCGGGCGTCGCGAGCGACGGTGGATCCTGCGTCGCATCGTGCACGAGGTCCTCGGCGACCCGCGGCCGGGGACGGTCGCGGTGCTGGCCGCGACGGGGCTCGGGGCGAGGATCATCCTGCCCTTCGCCCGCGGATTCCCCCTGTCCCGGCACGAGCCGACGATGGCCACGCTCCTGATGATCGGGGCGGTGCTGGCGGCCGTCGCGGCCGCGTGGTGGACGAGGATCGCCCTCGACGCCCTCGTCCAGCATCTGCTCGTCCTGCGGCGATGCGGTCGCTGTGCCCATCCCGCACCTGACCGCGGCCCTCTGAGCGGCGAACACGCCCCGTTCGCCTGTCGGTCGTGGCGATGCACCGAGTGCGGCTCGGAGTGGGTCGCCGCCGGGGCCTTCCCCGATGCGGAGACCAGGCGCGACGCCGCG
>JAUIHC010000532.1 GCA_030432455.1 Phycisphaerae bacterium
CGTCACCCGGGGTCCACTGTCGGACCTGCTCGGCGGGGGCGGCGTCCGGGTTCACCACCCAGAGCGGGCTCATCACCCCGAGCTCGGGATCGACCCGCGGACTCGCCGGATGCACGACCCAGGGCTGCCGCCCAAGCTCGGCGGTGAACCAGCCGAACTGGTTCGCGAGCACCGCGGGCACCACGCCGATCGCGAAGAGCGCCAGGAGCCATCGCTGCCGCCAGATCGTGCCGCGGGCCCGGAAGTAGAGCCCGAGGACCACGATGCCGACCAGAAACGTGCCACACCCGACCATGATGTGGAACGAGGCGTAGACCATTGGCGTGGTCGCCCGTTGATCGGGGGCGACCAGATCCAGACCCGGTACGTTCAACGGTCGGCCCGCATCGTCGTGCAGGCGGCGGTAGACGAGCGCCGTGAGACCGCCCGGCATGCCGACTTCCAGATCCACCTTCTGCTCGGCGTCGTCGGGAATGCCGAACGCCGTGATCGGGGTCAGCGCCGGCGGCGTCTCGTAGACACCCTCCATCGCGGCGAGTTTCGCGGGCTGGTGCATCGCGACCATGCGGGCGTTCGCATCGCCGGTCATGAGCGTGCCGGTGGTGCCGAGCGCCCCGAGCACGAGGGCGAGCGTGAACGAACGGGTCGCGACCTCGAGATGTCGCCGCCGCAGGATCCAGTACGCCGAGATCGAGAGCACGAGGAACGCGCCCATCGTCATCGCGCCGGTCCAGACATGGGTGAGTCGATTCGCGGTCGAGGGGTTCAGGATCGCCGCGAAGTAGTCCACCATCACCGCCCGCTGCATCGTCTCGCCCTCGACGATCCACGGTTCCCCGCCGCGGAGCATCGGTTCGATCGAGAAACCGTCGGGCGTCTGCATCCAGCTGTTGGCCATCACGATCCAGACCGAGCTGAAGATCGATCCGAGGCAGACCATGAGGGCGCTGAAGAAGTGGAAGCGAGGCGAGACGCGATCACGCCCGAAGACCAGCACCGCGAGGAAGCCCGACTCGAGGAAGAACGCCCAGACGCCCTCGGCCGCGAGCATCGAGCCGAAGACATCGCCGACGAAGCGCGAGTACTCCGCCCAGTTGGTGCCGAACTCGAACTCCATGACGATCCCGGTCGCGACGCCGAGGGCGAAGTTGACCGCGAAGATCTGCGTCCAGAACCGCGACGCGCGATCCCACACCGGATCGCCGGTGCGGAGCCACCGCCACTCCATCGCCACCAGCAGCAGGCCGAGCCCGATCGTGAGCGGCGGAAAGAGGTAGTGGAACGACACCGTCATCGCGAACTGGATGCGCGAGAGGACGAGCGGGTCGGCGAGGATCTCGGGAAGGGTCACGGGGAGCGGAGCGTCGAGAATGGAGAGGGGGGCGGTGAAGGAGAATGGAGAATGGATAATGGAAAATGGAGAACGGAGAACGAGGTCGGCGGGTTCAGGTCGTGAGTGAGCGACCTCCGAGTCCGAGAAATGCCGTGGGGTGCCGAGTATCGCCGCCGATCGCGAGGTCCGCGAGGATGTCACCGATCACCGGGGCGAATTTGTACCCGTGCCCGCTGAACCCGGCGGCCACCACGATCGATCCGGCAGTGGGCAGCCGGTCGATGACGAAGTGCCGGTCGGGGGTCATGGTGTAGAGGCAGGTCGCCGACGCATGCGCGGGCTCGAGCGCGTCGGGGAGGATCGAGGCGAGGTCGCGGTCGAACCGCGCAACGAGCCGGCGGTCGGCCTCGCGATCGGGGGCCTCGGGATCCACCACCGGCCCCGGCCCGTGGAACCCGACCTTCACGCCCGCCGGGCCGATCTGGCCGGGCCAGGTCGGCACCGCGTAGTACACGCCGTCGCCGAAGGCGCCGCCATCGTCGAGGAGCCACGCGGGCATGCGGTCGCTCCCGAACGCGGCCGCGACCGTCGATCTCGGCCGGCACCACACGATGACCTTCCGCTGCGGTTCGAGCGTGCAGGCGGCGGCAAGCGTCGGAAGCAGTCGCGATGTCCACGCCCCCGCCGCGACCACCACGCGATCGACCGGGATCGCATCGCCGCCCGCGTGGATGACCGCTCGATCGTCGTCGGCGTCGATCGACGTCACCGCGGTG
>JAUIHC010000533.1 GCA_030432455.1 Phycisphaerae bacterium
GAGCCGTCGATGCGGGCGCTGCACGAGTCGTGTCCCGATCTGGAACTCGTCGGGTGCGGTCGGGCCGCGGCCCTCTCGGCCTGGGCCGGACATCCGGCGATGTCGGATCTCGTGGTCGCGGACGACCACGGATTCCGGGGACCGTGGACGGTCGGCCGCCGCGTCGCCGCGATCGGGGCGGACGCGGTCCTGCTCCTTCGGGGAAGCTTCCGATCGGCGCTGGTCGCCCGACTGTCGGGCGTTCGGATCCGCATCGGCGTCGATCGCGACGGCCGACGCCCGCTGCTGACCCATCCAGTGCCCGGTCCGGCCGGCGACGGCCATCCCCGACCGACGATGGATCTCTACGCGACCCTCGTGGAGCGGCTCGGCGTGTCGGTGCCCCCCGGCCCGCCCCGTCTGCACCCCAGCGCCGAGGCCCGCGCCGCCGCCGCCGCGATGGTCGCCGATCTGCCGCGTCCCATCGTCGGCATGGTGCCCGGAGGCAGCAAGCTTCCGAAGCGCTGGCCGCCGGACCGGTTCGCGGAGGTCGTCGCCCGCAGCGGTGATCGGATCGGCACCGCGGTCCTCTTCGGAAGCCCGGACGAACGGGATGTGCTCGATGCGGTGGTCGCGGCCCGGCGCCCCGGGCCGGCGATCGTCGATCTCTCCCGGCACGGACTCGACCTGCGGACCCTGCCCGCGGCGATCGGGGCGTGCGATGCGATCGTCACCAACGACACCGGCCCCCGTCATCTGGCGATCGCCCAGGACGTCCCGACGGTCTCGCTCTTCGGACCGACGGACCATCGATGGACGATCGTGTCCGGGGCCCGCGAACGCCTCCTCCTCGCCGAGCCGTTTCTGGACGAGGCGCATGTGGCCGATCGTCATCCCCGGGCATGCCGGATCGACCGCATCCCGGTCGACGATGTCGTCCATGCCCTTCGCCGCTGCCTCGCCGAGAGACCGGATCCCGACCGGGTATCGTCCGACTCCGCATGATCGACGCTGCCGACCATCTCGGCTGGTACTGGGGCGTGTCCGCGCTGGCGGCCTTCGCCTGCGGGAGCATTCCCTTCGGCGTGCTCATCGCCCGGAGCCGGGGCGTGGATCTTCGCACCGTCGGCTCGGGCAACACCGGCGCGACCAACGTCGGTCGTGCCCTCGGCCGCCGATTCGGAATCCTCTGCTTCGCCCTCGACGCCGCCAAGGGCGCGGCCCCCGTGTTCGTGGCGGGGTGGATCGCGGGCATCCTCGGCATGGGCGCGGCCTCGATGTCGGCAGCCGCAGCCTGGGGATGGCTCGGCGTCGCGGTCGCCGCGATCCTCGGACACTGCTTCAGCCCGTGGATCGGCTTCCGAGGCGGCAAGGGCGTCGCGACCGGATTCGGGGCCGTGCTCGCCATGTGGCCGATCCTGACGATTCCCGCGATCTCGGCGTTCGCCGTCTGGGCGGTGGTCCTCGGACTGACGCGGATCATGGCGCTGGCAAGCATGGCCGGTGCCCTGGTGCTTCCCGCGACCGTGCTCGCCATGGCGATCGGGGGCGGCGAGGGGACGGCATCCCTTCGGGGTTCGGTCCCGTTTCTGGCGATCACCGGCCTGATCGCGGGATTCGTCATCTTCCGGCACCGGGCGAACATCGCCCGCCTGCGGCAGGGAACGGAATCTCGACTGGGTACGGGCGGGTCCGCGACCAGGTCGGACGACGCCGACGCCGACACGACCTAGCCGCCCGGGGCGGCCACCATCGCGATCGGGACCACGAGACGACGCTCCTCGCCGGCGAGATCCCCGGCCGCCTCCGACTGGTGGGACCAGCTCTCCCAGTCGTCGTCGTCGAGGGCGGATGTCGGATCGAGGCTCGACGACGCCACCAGCCGCGCGGAGGTCCGACCCTCGGGCCCGGGATCGGCCAGAGCACCGATCTCCGCGAGCACCGTCGAGACCTCGTCCCTCGCCACCACCACCGCGTAGTCGAAACCGCGTCGTCCGAGGTCCGCCCGGATCTCCGCCGAGGGTGCGGACGACACCCGCCCCACGATCGGGGGAGGAAACTCCGTCAGGACGCCCTGCCCGTCGGCCCCCGAGTTCCGGACCAGCACCGCGCCGTGCTCCGCGGCGACCA
>JAUIHC010000534.1 GCA_030432455.1 Phycisphaerae bacterium
CGCGACCCTGCTCGTGCACAAGGGTCTCGAGTTCGAGAAGGCGGGTGCGATCCCCGGCCCCGAGACGACCACCAACGGCGAGTTCAAGGTCGTCCTCAAGCTGCTCGCCGCCATCGCCGACGGCGACAGCAAGTACTGGCACAAGACGGCACCGAACGTCCGCGGCGTCTCCGAGGAGACGACCACCGGCGTGCATCGCCTCTACCAGATGCAGGAACTTCATCAGCTGCTCTTCCCGGCGATCAACGTCAATGACGCGGTCACCAAGAGCAAGTTCGACAACCTCTACGGCTGCCGCCACTCGCTGGTGGACGGCATCATGCGGGCGACCGATGTGATGCTCGCGGGCAAGACCGCGGTGGTCTGCGGCTACGGCGATGTCGGCAAGGGCTGTGCCCAGAGCCTCCGCGGCCAGGGCTGCCGGGTGAAGATCACCGAGATCGATCCGATCTGCGCCCTGCAGGCGTGCATGGAGGGCTACGAGGTCGTCACCCTCGAGGATGTCCTCGAATCCTGCGACATCTTCATCACCGCGACCGGCAACTACGGCATCATCACCGCCGACCACATGGCGAAGATGAAGCACAACGCGATCGTCGCGAACATCGGCCACTTCGACAACGAGATCGACATGGCGGGTCTCGAGAGCCGTCAGGATCTCAAGAAGATCACCATCAAGCCGCAGGTGGACGAGTGGATCTTCCCCGATGGTCACTCGATCATCATGCTCGCCGAGGGCCGGCTCATGAACCTCGGCTGCGCGACCGGCCACCCGAGCTTCGTGATGTCCGCGAGCTTCACCAACCAGGTGATGGCCCAGATCGAGCTGCACCAGAACGCCTCGGGCTACGAGAACAAGGTCTACACCCTGCCCAAGAACCTCGACGAGAAGGTCGCCCGCCTGCACCTCGACAAGCTCGGTGCGAAGCTCACCGAGCTCTCCAAGGATCAGGCCGAGTACATCGGCGTTCCGGTCGACGGGCCCTACAAGCCCGATCACTACCGCTACTGATCGGTCGTCGTCACGGTGAACATCCCGGGAGGCGCGGACCTGCGGTCCGCGCCTCCCGTTCGTTCCGGGGGCCTGGGGAATAGACTCGCCGCCGTGCCCGATTCCACCGTCTCCCCGTCGTCCGGACATCCGCTGCCGCGTCTCCTGCGGTACGCGCGACCGTTCCGCGCGAGGATCGGATGGGCGGCGTCCTGCTCGATCCTGAACAAGCTCTTCGATCTCGCACCGCCGTTCATCATCGGGGCCGCGATCGACGTCGTGGTCGAGCGGCAGGACTCGCTGGTCGCGCGGCTGGGATTCCCCGATCCCTTCCATCAGCTGGTGATCCTCGGCATCGCGACGGTGCTCATCTGGGGGCTGGAGTCGCTCTTCGAGTGGCTGCTCGGGATCGCGTGGCGGCAGCTCGCCCAGGCGATCCAGCACGAGGCCCGCATCGATGTCTACGGACATGTGCAGGACCTGGAACTCCGCTGGTTCGAGGATCGCTCGACCGGCGGGCTGCTCGCGATCCTCTCCGACGATGTGAACCAGCTCGAGCGATTCCTCGACGGCGGGGCGAACGACATCGTCCAGCTCGCGGTCACCGCGCTGACCGTGACGACCGCGTTCTTCCTGATCTCGCCGGAGGTCGCGTGGCTCGCGATGCTCCCGGTCCCGCTGGTCGTCTTCGGAAGCCTCTGGTTCCAGAAGCGGCTCGAGCCCCGCTACGCCGAGGTGCGGGAACAGGTCGGCGATCTCAACGCCCGGCTCGCCAACGCCATCGGCGGCATCGCGACGGTCAAGAGCTTCACCGCCGAGGCGAGCGAACTGGAACGGGTCGGGGCCGAGAGCGCCGAGTACGCCGAGCGCAATCGTCGGGCGATCGTCCTGAGCGCCGCGTTCAGCCCGCTCATCCGCGTGGTCATCATGGCGGGCTTCCTCGTGACGCTCCTGTACGGCGGACGGCTCGCCCTCGACGGCACGCTCGCGGTCGGCGCGTTCGGGCTGCTGGTCTTCCTCACGCAGCGGCTGCTCTGGCCGTTCACCCGCGTGGGCGCGGTGCTCGACCTCTACCAGCGGGCGATGGCCTCGACCCGCCGGATCCTCGACCTGTTCGA
>JAUIHC010000061.1 GCA_030432455.1 Phycisphaerae bacterium
GGCATGCCGGGACGGTATTCGCGGCTCGATCCCCGCTCAAGGTGCCGCGGAGCCGAGCATCGCGATCGGGGCGAATTTCGGCGGGAGGTCGCCGGGCCGGGGTCGGCTGCCGCTAGATTGAGGGTTCACCGGTCGTTCTGATCCATCGGAGCCGTCCTCCCGACGGAAAGTCGCGTGAGAGCATCCCCGCTCGTCGTCGACGCTCGATGCAGCGTCCTCACCCTCCTCACCCACCCCGACCGCGCCCGTTCCGCGTCGCACGCGGTGATCGCACTGGTCCTTGCGATCGTCCTCTCCACGCTCGGGCGTCCCGCCGCCGCCGACGCGCCGGTGAGCGAGGCGGAGGTCGAGGCCATGGTCCGGGCGCTGGTGGAGAAGATCCGGTCGCTCCACGATCCCGTCCGGCAATGGGAGCCGGCCGTGCTGCCGGAGGGGAACACCGGACAGGCCACGGGGCGGACGGCGCTCGCGGTTCTCGCCCTGCTCGAGGCCGGGGAGCCCGCGCAGTCCGACAAGGTCTTCGACGCCATCAAGTGGCTGGCGGCCAACCCCGCGCCGTACACCTACGCGATCGCCACCCGGATCATGGTCTGGACCCGTCTGCCCGAGGACTTCCGCCCCCTGGCCGAGGCGGACCTCCGGCGACTCCTGGAGAACTTCCTGCCCGAGGCCGGAGGCTGGGACTACGGCCCGAACCCGCGGTCGGGCTATGTGGACCAGTCGCTCACCCAGTTCGCGATGCAGGCCATCGCGGATGCCGAGCGGGCCGGACTGGACGTCCCTCCGCGGCTGATCGACCTCGTTCGAGGGCGATTCCTCTCCAAGCAGTGCAAGGATGGAGGCTGGGGCTACAAGAACGCCGACGACGATCCTCGGGGATCGATGACGGCGGCCGGACTGGCGACCATGGCCTTGTGCGAACGGGTCCGGCCCGGGAACGACCGAACCCGCGACGCGGTGGCCAGATCGATCAACGGTGCGGTGGAATGGCTCGACCAGCGATTCGAGCCCGGCGCGAATCCGGGGATGGGCGACTACCACGTCTACTACTGGATGCACGCCCTCGAGCGTGCCGGTCGGGCCACGGGCCTCCGCCGGTTCCGGGATCGCGACTGGTTCGACGCCTGCGCGGGCACGATCCGCTCGAGGCTCTTCACGGGGGATCTGGAATCGGGTCTCCGGGTGAACGGCGGCGTCACGAGCATGGAGACGCTCGCATTCGCCCTGTTCACGCTGCAGCGAGGGCTCGAACCGGTTCCGTTCGGATTCTTCGAGACGACCGGCCTTCCTCCGGCGTACGACGAACTCGGATGGGCGACCTCCCGGCTGGCCGACGTCATCGAGAAGCCGGTGGGTTGGACGCGGGTCGGGATCGACGACCCGTTGTCGGTCTGGACCCGGCTGCCGGTGGTCGTGGTTCGAGGGGACGGTGCCGCCGAATGGCTCGACGATCCGGCCTCCCCGCAGGCCGCCCGACTGCTGGAGTACGCCGCCGCCGGCGGGACGGTCGTGGCCGCGCCCGCCGATCGCGGGCGGTTCGCCAAGCGCATGCAGGAACTCTTCACGGCCGCCTTCCCGTTTCTCGAGGAGTCGAAGATCGACGCCAAGGACGAGATCCGCTCCGAGCCGACGACCTGGCGGGGACGAGCCGATCAGCTCTCGACGCCGGTTCGTCGGTGGCTGGTGACCGCGCCGAAGCTCCCGCTCGGGCAGGACGGGGAATCGAAGCTCACCGACGACGTGTCCACGATGCTCTCCGCGATCTGTCTGGCCGAGACCGGCGGGATGCTCCCGAGTCGGGCGGCCGCGGACCCGGCGACCGGCGTGTCGGTCACCGCCTCCTTCCCGATCGCCCGCTATCGCTACGAGGGTTCGTGGCGCCCCGAGCCGGCGGTGTTGGAGCGGCTCGCGGACCTCGCCGCAGGTGCCGGGCTCGAGATCGATCTCGAGTCGGACACCGCCGGGGTGATCGACGGTCCCGGCCTGCTCTGGATCACGGGCACCACGGCCGCCGATGCCGAGGCGATCGGGCTCGCTCATCTCGCGGAGTCGGCGAAGCAGGGGCGGCATCTTCTCATCGAGAGTCTGGGGCCCGACTTCGTGGCGGGCCTGACCGCTCGTCTGAGCACGGCGGGATGGATGGTCGGTCCGCCCCCGCCGGGATGCCCCACCGGTACCGCCCGGGTGACCCCGCCCGACGGCGTCGGCGGGCTTCTGGTGACCAGCGAGGTGTCGAGGCCGCTTCTGGCCCGCCCGTCCAAGGCTGGGGTCACCGTCGGCGATGTCGTTCGTCTGGTTCGGACGGCGGCGACGCTCGAAGCCGCGGGCGGCTGACCACCGCATGGGGTGGCGGCTCTGGCGAACGGCCCTCTGGCGAGGTCTCCTCGGTGGCGGGTGGAGATGGTTCTCGCGCCCGGTCGCGGCGATGAGCGATGCCGAGCGGGGCCGACTCGGCGAGGATCGGGCCGTGATCCGACTCCGAGCCGACGGCTGTCGCATCCTCGGTCGAAACCGCCGGATCGCCGGAGTCGAGATCGACGTGATCGCCCGGGACGCCGATGGCGAGACGCTGCTCGTCATCGAGGTCAAGGCCTCCGGTGATGGCCGGGCTCCCGAGCGCCGGGTGGACGCGGCCCGTCGCCGCCGGCTGCGTCGGGCGGCCGAGCGACTGGGCAGTCATCATCGGGTCGCGGTGGAGGTCGTCGCGGTCGATCTTCGAGCCGTCGGCCCCGGCTCGGTGCGTCGAATCCGACTCGAACCGGCCGACCTCGCGATCGGAACCCCTCAGCGGGGGATGTAGCGGAGTCGGGCGATCGTGATCAGGCGTCCGAGCATCGCGTCGAGGCTCTCCGAGACCCACCGATCCCGAAGCGAGTCGATGTAGCGGTCCTGCTCCTGGGCGAATCGCATCGACGACAGCTGGTTCTCCAGCGAGAGCTGGACTTCGGGGTCGTAGAGGCTGCGGACGGGCGGCTGCTCGACCGCGAGCACCGTGAACCAGGTTCGGAACGCGCCCTGATCGAGGGGGTCCCCCACCGAGCCCGGGGCGGAGATGTCGAGTCGATCGCGGACCGGCGCGGCGAGCGTCGTGGCCGAGAGCCCCTCGGGGGGCAGCTCGATCTCGATCCACGCCCCGCCGTCCGGGGCGACGGCGACCTCGGCGATCTCGCTGAAGTCCGCCCCGTCCGCCAGCGCGGCCTCGATCGCCGCCACCCGGTCGGCGTCGCGGTCTCGATGCAGTCGCACCCGCCCGAGTCGGACGGTCGCGGGCGGGTTGAAGTCGGCGAACTGTCGTCGATAGGCCTGCACCACGTCTCGCCAGGAGACGATCGCCCGCGGCTGAACCCGCTTCTGCAGGAGGTCCTGGCCGAGGGCGAGGCTTCTTCGCTGCTCCATGAACTCGTCGATCGAGACGCCGAACTCGTCCTCGAGGCTCGCCGCGGCCGCGTCGCGGGTGCCGCCCCGCCTGGTGATCGTCTCCTCGCGGACATTCCGCAGCCACGCCAGGATGCCCTGCTGCTGCTCCGCGGTGAGCCGACTCTCGGCCTCGGCGATGATGAGTTCGCTGTCCACGTACTCGTCGAAACGGCGGGCGATCAGGAGATCGAGCTCCCGCACCGCCTGGGCGAGCGGAAGCTCGGCCATCATCCGGAGGAGGCGGTCCTCCAGAGGCAGGAGGAACTCGTCGGCGTAGAGCGGCCGCCCGTTGATCTGGCCGATGAGCCCCTCGACCGGGTAGGCCACGCCCACCGCGACGGACTCCTCGACGAAGAGCCGCGTCTCGTCCACACCCTCGGGCGACTCGATCCGCTCGGCGGTCTCGACGACCTCCTCCCCGTCGCGGGACACCCCGACCATCTCGGTCTCGATCATGACCGGGCCCACGACCTCGTCGGCGGTGATTCCCGGCGTGTCGGCGCCCGCAAGGTCCACCACCGCGACGGTGCGGACCTCGGTCTCGGGAACCGAGGGGCTCGCGCAGCCGCTCGCGATCGCGAGACAGGCGGGGACCCAGAATCGTCGCCGGGGAATCACGGTGCGGATGCTACGCGAGCGGCGGTCGCGATGCGGGCGGCGAATCCCGCGTGGCCGTACACTGAACGGCTTTCCGGCGCGGCCGCGTCCGTGTCGAACCGGCGCGATTCCACGACCTCCACCTCCCAGAGAGGGGCCTCCTCATGTCCGACGACACTCCCAAGCTGCACATCGACTCCGACTGGAAGGCCGAGGCTCAGGCCGAGAAGGAGCGGCTCGCCGCCCAGGCCGCCGCGAAGGTCGAGGAGAAGGCCACCAGCGGCCCCGGCGATCTCCCCCCCGCGGACTTCAAGGGCCTGATGGGCATCCTCGTCTCGCAGGCGATCATGGGACTCGGGGCGTACACCGATCCGGAGTCCGGCGGCGTGGTCATCGATCTGCCCGGATCGCGGTTCGCGATCGATCTGCTCGCGGTGCTGGAAGAGAAGACCACGGGCAACCTGACCGACGACGAGGCGAAGGAACTCTCGGCGGTGCTCGGCGAACTCCGAAGCCGGTTCGTGCAGATCGCCCAGCTCGTCGCCCAGCAGCAGGGAGCCGGCGGCGGCATGCCCGGCCCCGAATCGCCTGGCCCGGACCTGCGAATCCAGCAGCCCTGAGCGTGAGAACGGAGAGAGAGGTCCGTTCACCTCCCTCTCGCCACGCTCCATTCTCCGTTCTCCACGTTCTTCCCTCCATTCTCTCTTCCCTCTCCGGCCCCCCACCGTGTCCGACGCCACCAGTTTCATCGACAAGCACTATCTGCTGCTCCGTCGCCTGCATTCGATCTCGGGCATCGTCCCGATCGGACTCTTCCTCTTTCCGCACCTCACCACCAACTCCTCGATCGTGTGGGGACGGGTCGGTCATGGCGGCGGCGTCGCAGGCGGCGTGGAGACGTTCCAGCACGAGGTGAACTTCATTCACTCGCTGCCGGCGCTTCTCCTCATCGAGATCTTCGGACTCTGGCTGCCGATCGCCTACCACGCGATCCTCGGCATCTACTTCGCCCGCACCGGCCGCTTCAACACCACCCGATATGCGTATCAGTCGAACTGGCGCTACACCTGGCAGCGGCTCTCGGGCTACATCGCCCTGGTGTTCATCTTCATGCACGTCGCCTCGCTTCGTTGGGGATGGAGCTTCGGCGGGCTGATGCCCGGCTTCGATCCCGACCACGCGGCGAGCACCACCGCCATCCACTTCCAGGACGGCAGCTGGGGCCTGTTCGCGGCCCTCTTCTACCTGGTCGGCGTCTCGGCGGCGGTCTACCACTTCGCCAACGGTCTCTGGACCGCGGCCATCACCTGGGGACTCACGATCAGCGCCACCGCCCAGCAGCGATGGGGCTACGCGTGTGCGGGCATCGGCGCCCTGCTCTTCGGGGCCGGCGTCACCGCGATCGTCGGCTTCGCGACCCTGAACCCCGAGGAGGCGCGGGTCATCGAGCTGGAGATGCAGGAGACCCCGGTCACGGAGTCCGAGGTCGCCGTCGCGACCCGCTGATCCCGGCTACTTCGTCCTCCTTCCGGCATCCGCCGCCCCGTTCCCGCGAATCTTCCGACTCCCGGAGTCACCAGTCGTGCAGCACAACAACCGACGCGTCATCGTGGTGGGTGGAGGCCTTGCCGGGCTCGCCGCCTCCGTTCGCATCGCCGAGAGCGGCGTCCCGGTGGACCTCTTCTCGCTGGTCCCCGTCAAGCGGTCGCACTCGGTCTGCGCCCAGGGCGGCATCAACGCCTGCAACGAGGTCGCCCGGCAGCAGGGCTACTCCGAGTACGAGCACTTCGACGAGACGGTCTACGGCGGCGACTTCCTCGCCCACCAGCCTCCCGTCTACGAGATGACGCACTGGGCGCCGAAGATCATCGACCTCCTCGATCGCATGGGCGTGCCGTTCAACCGCACCAGCGAAGGCCGTCGCGATCTCCGTCTCTTCGGTGGCTCGCTCTTCAAGCGGACGCACTTCGCCGGTGCGACCACCGGACAGCAGCTGCTCTACGCCCTCGACGAGCAGACCCGTCGCTGGGAGCACGAGAAGCGGGTCGTCAAGTACGAGCACTGGGAGTTCCTGCGTCCGATCGTGGACGACGGCGGCCGCTGCATCGGCATCGTGGCCCAGGACCTCCGGTCGATGCAGATCCGCGCCTTCCGCGCCGACGCCGTCGTGATGGCGACCGGCGGCTGCGGTCTGGTCTACGGGAAGAGCACCAACTCGGTCATCTGCACCGGAGCCGCGGCCAGCCGCTGCTATCGCGAGGGCGCCTTCTACGCCAACGCCGAGTTCGTGCAGGTCCACCCGACCGCGATCCCCGGCGCCGACAAGCTTCGGCTCATGTCCGAGAGCGCCCGCGGCGAGGGTGGTCGGGTCTGGGTGCCCCGCACGGCCGGTGACACCCGCGACCCGCGGCAGATCCCGACCGAGGAGCGGTACTACTTCCTCGAGGAGAAGTACCCCGCCTACGGGAACATCGTGCCCCGCGACATCGCGACCCGCGAGATCTTCGACGTCTGCGTGAATCAGGGGCTCGGGGTCGGCGGCGGCAACCAGGTCTATCTCGACCTCACGCACCTCGATCGCGAGTACCTGGAGCGGAAGCTCGGTGGCATCGTCGAGATCTACCGGAAGTTCGTCGGCGAGGATCCCGCCGAGGTCCCGATGCGGATCTTCCCCGGCGTCCACTACTCGATGGGCGGTCTCTGGACGACCTACACCCCGGCGTCGGATCTCCGCGGCATGGAGCCCGGGGCGCCGAACTCGATGATGACCAACATCGAAGGTCTCTACGCGTTCGGCGAGGTGAACTACCAGTACCACGGTGCCAACCGCCTCGGCGCGAACGCCCTGCTCTCCTGCATCTTCGACGGTCTCTTCTGCGGCGTCGGCGTGGCCAACTACGTGCAGGGACTCGACGAGTCGGCGGCGTCGCGCGACGCGTCGGCCTACGAGTCGGCGAAGCAGGCCGAGGAGGCGATCGTCGATCGGCTGGTGAAGGCCGATGGCACCGAGAATCCGTATCTCATCGGTCGTGAACTCGGCGACGAGATGACCGCGGCGTGCACGGTGGTCAAGAGCGAGCCGCGTCTGCTCCAGGCCCGGGAGAAGCTCTCGGAGCTCCGCGATCGGTACGGTCGGCTCCGACTCTCGGACACCGGTCTCTGGACCAACCAGAACCTCTCGTACGCCCGGGCGGTCGGCGACATGCTCCGCATCGCCGACGCGATGATCGAAGGATCGCTGCTCCGCAAGGAATCCCGCGGCAGCCACTACCGCACCGACTTCCCGACGCGGCACGACGGCGACTTCCTCAAGACCTCGGTCGCTCGCCTCGACCCGGCCACGGATCGCTGCTCGATCGCCTACGAGGATGTCGAGGTCGGACTGGTCGTCCCGCGGGAGCGGAACTACGCCAAGACCCACGCCCCGGCCAAGGAGGAGGCGACGCCCGCCGTCGCAGCGAGCTGACGCGGCACCGCGGACACCCGCCACCTGTCAAGGAATCGTCGGATCGACCGGCCGCGACCGCGAGCACCCCGCTCGCGGTCGCGTTCGCGTTCGTGGCGGCGTTCAGTCGGCGGTCGCCAGACGCACCAGGGGCAGGTAGAGCGTCGCGATCGCGAACACGATCTGCATCGCCGCGACACCGAGGGCGGCGGTCGCGAGTCGGGCCGCGGCGACGGGACCGGCCTCGGTGCGGGCCGAGCAGGCCGAGGCGAGGCCCCACCCGATCGCCAGCAGGACCGGCGGGTCGAAGTATCGCTGGAAGGCCTGGGCGTTCGCGGTGTAGGCCGCGAGGAACGAGACCCCGAATCCGAGCATCAACCACGCCGCCCGTTCGCGTCCCGCGGCCCGGGCGAGCCCCAGCATCGCCCCTGCCGTGAGCCCGCCCAGCGTGGCGCCGGCGACGAGCGGCAGCGACCGGCCGGCGACGACCGGCATCCCGGCGGCCAGCGTCCAGAGCCAGCCGCCGTTGCGGCCGACCTCGAGACCGGGCGCCGAGTCCGGAAGCAGTCCGGCCGCCAGTCCGATCGTCGCACCAAGGATCGCGCATCGGCGGATCGCTCCGTCCTCCCGCCAGTACGGCAGCAACACCAGCAACGCAGGCGTCGCGTAGACCCCGAGCAGGCTCAGGGTGTACGGCGTCACCGCGACGTTGAGGCCGCCGGCGTGGGTCGCCGCCCCGCCGCCTCCGGGCTGGAACATCGGCGGCACGAGTCCGTTCCACAGGACCGCGAAGGCTGCGAGCACCGCGAACGCCCCGATCACGCCGAGGCCGAGCACGATCGCGGGGGCGGTCGTCGTCGCCTCGTCGAGACGATCTCGGAACGGAAGGCGGCGCCGGATCGAGGGGCGGCCGAGCACGGTCGCCATCCAGGCCACCGCGGTCGGCCAGACGTTGATCTGCCGGACCAGCACCGAGAGCGTCATCGCGACCGCGGAGGTCGCGGCAGCGGCGGTCGAGGGCCGCGCGAAGATCGCGACGCCCATCGAGATCGCGGCGAGGGCGAGGGCCAGATCGTCGGTCATCACCCAGATGGCGTTGCCGAGGACGTACGGCGACGCCGCGAGGGGAAGCGTGCACGCCGCCGCGAGCCACGGGCCTGCGGGTCTGGCCGCGAAGCACCACGCGATCCAGACCAGGGCGGCGCCGAAGGTGCAGGTCGCCGCCTGCAGGATCGTCTCGGAGTCGCCGAGGAGTCGAGTCAGCCCCGCGAGCGCGAGGTGCATGCCGGGGGTCGTCGCGCTGTCGTAGTCGGTGAGATCGGGCGTCGGCCATTCGGCCGCGAAGCCGCGGATCACCGGGACATGGTTTCGATCCATGTCGATCGACTTCGCCGGGTGGTGATCGAGTCCGGCGAGGACCGGTCCGAGCGTCGCGATCAGGAACGCGATCACCAGCAGCAGGCCGGCCGGATGGGCGGCGCGGACGCGGGCCGTCACGGGGTGATCGCCGCGTCGGGATAGATCAGCCGTCCGAGGAGATCCGCCGCCCCGGGGAGGTACAGGCAGGCGAAGAGTCCGGCGACGAAGAGGGCCAGCGAGATCGAGATGACCCGGTCCTCGCGGATCGCCGCGAGCGGACTGTCCCGCTCGCCGAGATTCGCTCGGCGGTAGAACCGGTGGACGGTGATCACCACGAACGGCGTGAGCAGCGCGAGGCCGGACGCCCGGATCCCGAACAGGCTCGCCGCGTGCGGGCTCAGGGCGTAGAGCACCCAGCAGAGCACCACGGTCACGCCGCTCAATCCGAGCAGCCAGTTGAGTTCGAACCGGTCGTCGTAGCCGGCCGGACTCGTCCATCCGGTGTCGGCGGCGCGGGCGGCGGCGAGGTCGCACATCCGCTTGATGAAGGCGAGATACAGCGTGAGGAAGAAGACGCAGCCAAGGAGCCAGGTCGAGACCGGGCGGTCGATCGCGAAGGCGCCGACCGTTGCCCGCATCGCGAAGCCGGTGGCGAGCACCACCGCGTCCACGATCGCGACCCGCTTGAGGCCGCCGTTGTAGAGGACCTGCAGGACGAGGTAGCCGGTGAGCACCCCGCCGACCGCCTTGTCCACGACGAACCCGAGGCCGAGTCCGGCGGCCACGAGCACGCCACCGAACCGAACGCCGGTCTGTGGCGTGATCCGCCCCGCCGCGATCGGGCGATGCCGCTTGCGGGGGTGCAGT
Source organism: Phycisphaerae bacterium (assembly GCA_030432455.1). Taxonomy (GTDB): domain Bacteria; phylum Planctomycetota; class Phycisphaerae; order Phycisphaerales; family SM1A02. The sequence continues at coordinate 9,686 of JAUIHC010000061.1, forward strand.
CGGTCCCGCTCGGCATCGAGGGCGTCGTTGATCGAGTAGAAGCCGGAGGCGAGCAGGCTGAACGCCGCGACCACCACCGCGGTGTCGAGGATCCAGGCCGAGAGCACCTCTGCGCGGGCCTCCTCGGGGAGTGCGGGCAGCGAGAAGACCAGCGCCGGCAGGATGAAGACGTTCTTCACCCAGTCCTGGGGACGCATCAGCCTGAGCAGGTCGAGGGGCATGCCGGATCCGAGGTCGCGGAATCGTCGGTCCGGATGGACCGGGTCCGAGGTTTATCGTCCAACCGGCGCCGGATCGCCAGTCCCGGTGCCGGGTCACGGCGGCTCGACGCGGAGGCGAAACCGCCGGGGGGACGAACGCGAACCCCGCCGTGGTAGGATTTCCGACCGATCCGAGCCGACGCCGGATCGGGACCAGCCTTTCCGCCCACGAATCGAGGATCGAGCCCGATGGTCGCCCCGAACGCCGCCGACGCCCGCACCGTCCGCATCCGCATCAAGCGTCAGGACGGACCCGGTCAGCCCGCCCGCTGGGAGGACTTCGACGTCCCCTACCAGACCGGTGCGAACATCATCTCCTGCCTGCAGTGGATCGCCGCCCACCCCAGGACCGTGGACGGTCGCGACACGACTCCGGTGGTCTACGACTCCGGCTGCCTCGAGGAGGTCTGCGGCGCCTGCACGATGGTGATCAACGGCGGTGTGCGACAGAGCTGCACCGCCCTGATCGAGAACATCATCGACGACACCAACACCATCACGCTCGAGCCGATGAGCTCCTTCCCGGTGGTGCGTGATCTCGCGGTCGATCGGGCGAGACTCTTCGCCGCGCTCGAGCGGGTTCGGGCGTGGGTGCCGATCGACGGCACCTACGACCTTGGCGCCGGCCCGATGGAGTCGCCCCGCAACCAGCTCACCCGCTATCAACTCAGCCAGTGCATGAGCTGCGGCTGCTGCATGGAGGCATGCCCGCAGTTCAATCTGGAGGAGGACGAGGCGGCCTGGGACTCGTCCTTCGTCGGGCCGCATGCGATCAGCCAGGCTCGCTACTTCAACCTGCACGAGACCGGGGCGATTCTCGCCGACGACCGGATCGACCTGCTCTCCGCCGTCGGCGGGGTGAGCGACTGCGGGAACGCCCAGAACTGCGTGAAGGTCTGCCCGAAGGAGATTCCGCTCACCGAGTCGATCGCCGCGATCGGTCGTGCGGTCACCGTGCGCAGCATCAAGCGGTTCTTCACCGGCTGAGCCCGGTCCGCTGCGGATCATCGGGCCACCGCGTCGCAGGGCGTCCGCCTCACCTACACGAGATCCGAAAGCACCCCGTCGGCCAGCATCACCGCGTCGTCGGTGATGCGAAGGTGGTCGTCCCTCCATTCCAGACGACCGCCGGCGAGGTGCCCGTCCACGATCGCGCGTCGTCGCGGGTCGTCTGCGAGCAACGGCTCGACGGTCGATCGCGGCATACCCGCGCGAAGGCGGAGTCCCAGCATGAGCACTTCGCCCCGCGCGGTGTCGGCGTCGGGCCGATCGACGTCCGTGACCCGTGCGAGTCCGTCCCCCTCGATCCAGTCGTCGAGCCGGGGCATGTTTCGATACCGCACGCCGCGCAGGTTCC
>JAUIHC010000062.1 GCA_030432455.1 Phycisphaerae bacterium
GACGCATTCGTGGAAGAGATCCATGAAGGTCGAGCACGAGATGAAGCAGATGTTCGCGTCAGGTCGATCCCGCAGGATCCGCTGACAGATGGCCTGCAGGAGGTGGGTCTTGCCGAGGCCGACGCCACCGTGGATGAAGTACGGGTTGTAGGCCCGGCCGGGCTTCTCCGAGACCGCGTTGGCGGCCATCAGGGCGAGTCGGTTGCCGGGGCCGACGATGAAGTTGTCGAAGACGTAGTCGGGGCTGAGCACCATCTGCTCGGCCGCGAGATCGATGCCTTCACCGGATTGTGAGGCCGCGGGGCGGATCGACGGGGCATGCGATGCCGCTCGATCGACCTCGGTCTCTTCCGGGGAGACGAAGCGGACCGCCACCAGCAGCCCGGTCGCGGCCTGAGCGGCCTCGGTGAACGGATCCACGCAGCATCGCTGGAGATATCGCAGCTGGACCGGCTCGCGGACGCAGAGCCTCAGCACGCCGTTGGCGAGATCCACGGGCTCGATGTCGTCGAACCAGGCCCGGCACATGTCCGGATGGTTGGTGCGCAGGTGGTCCACCAGTGATCGGCGCAATTCCGGATCCGGTCTGGACATGTGGACAGCCTCCGCGCGCCCCCGGCGCCTTCTGGTCTCGCGTGGAGGGGAGCCGGAGCTCGGCACGCGAAGCCGTATGTTCGTGATCTGGAACTCGATCGACGATGCCCACCGCGATCGAGGTCGCCGAATGTAGATGGCCCGTCGTCGTCCGTCAACCGGTTCCATCGTTCGTTCGAGAACTTTGCAGATCGTCGGAGACCTCGGTCGGTTCGGGGTTGACATCACCGTCGGCGGCCTTCTGCGCCTCCGCAAGCTGCTCCTCGTAGCGACGACGATTCGATCGATGATCCATGAGCAGGTGCACCCGCGATCCGTCGCCGCCAAGAGCCTCGATGCGCGATCTCGCCTCCGAGACGAGCGTGCGGCGCGAGAGGTGCACGAGCACCACGTGCTCGGCCTCCCAGATCGACAGCAGTTCCGCGATGTCGTCCAGATGCAGGTGTCGTCCGACCCGCGCCCGTCCGCGGTGCTCGGGGTCCATGAACGTGCATTCGGCGACGATCACCTTCGCCTTGCGGAACTCGTCCCGTTCGAGGAACTCGCCGCGATCGGTGTCGCCCGTGTACGCGATGAGCGGGATCTCGGTGTCGAATGTGAGTTCGGCGCCGCCCTGCCGCAGTCGCCGCAGTTCGCTCTGGGGAAGATCGCGATACTCGTCCTTGAGCTTGCGGCGGTTCTCGACGATCGAGAAGCCGAGGCTCGGGCAGGTGTGTCGGGTCGCGATCGCCCGCAGCACCACGCCCTGTCGAAGCGGGATCTCGCCGTCGGGCTCGATCACCTCGACCTGGTGCGGGGTCCGCTGTCGCTCGACGTCCACCCACGCGCCGAGCATCTGCCGAAGCGGTTCCGCGGTGTCGGGGTGGCACAGCACTCGACCACCTTCGAGCTTCTGGAAGTGTCGCTGGCTGAACCAGTACGGCAGCCCGCCAACGTGGTCCATGTGGGCGTGGGTGAGCGCGATGAGCGGCGTCGCGAGACTCGCACGCGTGCACTGACCCATGTCGAAGGTCAGGTCGAACTCGGGGACGGTGATGGTGGTCTGCTCCCCCGCCACGCTGATGCCGTGCACGCGGTACGGCGGCAGGTAGAGGAAGCCCGGCTGCCCGTCGCGGGGCGGCTGCTTGGGAATCATGCTGAAACTCCGACGGACGGGGCCGAACCCCCTCCGGGGACTGAGGTGGACCGGCATGGTAGCGGACCTGTCGAGCGGTTCCGATCGTGCGGGTCGTGACGATCGCACGGGTCGCGACGCATTCGGCCCGCGTCGGACCGGCTCCACCGGCTCGGGGCCGCAAGCCGACGCTCCCGCGGACCGATCCACACGGCATGGATTCCAACCCCGATGCCGAGGCCCGTCCGCCGCTTCACAGCGCGTACGAGAACGATCCAGACCTGCGGGATCTGGTGGTGCTCTTCGTGGACGAGCTCGATCGACGGGTGGACTCGATCCGGCAGGCGTTTCTCGCCGAGGATGTCGCGGCCCTGCAGCGGATCTCCCATCAGTTGAAGGGCGCGGCCGGGGGCTACGGCTTCGAGCCCATCGGCGACGCCGCGGCCCGTCTGGAATACGAGCTCCTGCACGATGAGGCCGAACTCTCGGCTCTGGCCGAGCGTGTCGAGGACCTGATCTCCTGCTGCCGGTCGGCGGTGCCGCCGGCGGATCACTGACTTCCCACCCGGAGCCGGCATGTCCCACGACGACCCGATCCGACCGCGCGTGCTCGCGATCGACGACTCGGACCTCGTTCACCGGCTGTTGCGTGCGCGGCTCCGGCACGAGCGGATCGACCTGCAGTCGGTGCGGACCGCCGCCGACGGTCTTCGGGTCGCCCGCGAGACCGTGCCCGATCTGATCCTGCTCGACATCGACCTCGACGACTCCGACGGCTTCGAGGTGCTCGCGCAGCTCAAGGCCGATCCGGCGACCCACGACATCGCGGTCATCTTCGTCTCGGCCAGCAACGAGACCATGGACCGGGTCCGCGGACTCGACCTCGGGGCGGTGGACTTCGTCGGCAAGCCGTTCGATGTCACCGAACTCCGGGCCCGCGTGCGAAGCGCCCTGCGGATGCAGCGACTTCTCCGCATGCTCTCCCAGCGGGCACAACTCGACGGTCTCACCGGTCTCTGGAATCGCGCCTACCTCGACGACCGCCTTCGCAAGGAGGTCGCCGGCGCCCTTCGTCACGGCACCCCGCTCTCGCTGATCCTCTGCGATCTCGATCGCTTCAAGAGCCTCAACGACACCTTCGGCCATCCCTTCGGAGACGAGGTGCTCGAACGGGCGGCCGCGATCCTCGTCGGCGGTCGCGCTCAGGATGTCGCCTGTCGATACGGCGGGGAGGAGTTCGCGGTGATCGTGCCCGCGGCTCACGCCGACGAGGCCGCCGGGGTCGCGGAGCGGCATCGATCCCGGATCGAACAGGTCACCTGGAACGAGCGTCCGTCGGTCCGGATCAGCGCCTCGTTCGGGGTCGCGGACCTGAGCGGTCTCGACGGCGACCCGACTCCGGAGAAGCTCGTCGCCGCCGCGGATGCGGCGCTCTATGTCGCCAAGACGAGCGGGCGCAATCGAGTGGTCTGCGCCGAACCGGCCGAGTGGCCGCGTCAGATCGCGGGCTGATCGCCGGCCGGATCAGATCATCGTCCAGATCGCCAGCACCGCCAGCGACGCGATCGTGATCGGAATCCCGACCCGGGCATGGCGTCCGATCGTGATCTCGATGTCGTGTCGCCGCGCGATCGACACCACGATGATGTTCGCGAGACTGCCGATCACGATCAGGTTGCCCGCGAAGGTCGATGCGAGGGCGAGGATGGTGCCGGTGTCGGCGGTCGGATCGGGGATCGAGCCGAGCAGCAGCAGGATCGCCGGAACATTGCTCACCAGCGTGCTCGCGGTCGCGGCGATGCCGATCAGCGGAATCGGCGACACCGGATCGATGCCGCTCGCGACCGCGAGTTCGAAGAGCCGCTGGGGCACCCCGGTCTCCCGCAGCGCCTCGACGACGATGCCGAGGGTCGCGACCAGAAGCAGCAGACTCCAGTCCACCTTCCGAAGCAGTTTCCGGGTCGAGATGGACGGGTTCAGAAGCAGCACCGCGGCGGCGCCGAGCGCGATCGGACCACGAGGAAGGTCGGTCACGAAGAGTCCGAGCACCGCGGCGAGCACGATCAGTCCGAAGACGCCCTCGGCGGGACGGAGTCGCGTGTCCTCGATCGTCTCCTCGGGGAGGGGGAGATCGTCCGAAGGCAGCGATCGGGTGCCGGGTTCCCGTCGATGCAGGATCAGGTGTGCCGCGACCATCGACACCATCACCGGGATCGCGGCGAAGAGCAGGTAGCCGATGAAGTCGAGGTGGGTCCGCTCGGCGACGAGGATGTTCTGCGGATTGCCGATCACGGTCAGTGCGGACCCGAGATTCGACGCGACCGCGAGGGCGAGCAGCCACGGCACCGGATCGATCCCGCGGCGCGGCAGGGTCTTGCAGAGGATCGGGGCGATCGCCAGGCACGCGACATCGTTGGTCAGGATCGCGGAGAGCCCGCCCGCGAGCAGCATCAGGGGAATCCGAGAGGTCGTGCGATCGAGCACCATCGCCGCGACGCGATGCACGATCCGGGCGTGCCGAAGCTGGGCGATCAGGATCATCATCCCGAGCAGCAGTGCGATCGTGTCCCACGGCGCCTTCGCCGCGACGTCGGCGATCGACTCGCGACGAATCGCCATCATCGCCGTCGCACCGACCACCGCGATGCCCGCCCGGTCGATGCGGAGACCGGGCACGCGGCCGATCGCCACGCCGAGATAGGTCAGCGCGAACACCGCGACCACGGCGATGTCCGCGGTGTCGAGCGAGGTCGCGACCGACGCGGAGTCGGACGTCATTCCGGGGTGGGTTCCGGTCGGGTCGCGATCGCCGCACGCTCCGCCGCGGTGGGCGGGTCCATATCGATGCCGCGGATGGCGCCGACGGTGCCGGGCTCGCTCTCGATCCGGACCGCGAGCGGGCCGTCGATGCGGCGGGGACCCGGCACCAGCGGGGTGTCGTCGACCATGATCATCAGTCGGTCCATCCATCGCCACGCGCGGATGACGCCCGGTCCCTCCGGCCCGCCGAGCGGGGCGGGGATCGTTGCGATGTATCCCGGTCCGACACCGTCCTCGCCGAGGATCAGACGAAGGGCGCCGCGCTGCAGCGTCGCCTCGATCCGGAGGCCCGACGGACCGTCGGGCCACGGGGTGGTCGCCTCGATCGAGACGCCGTCCTCGTCGAGTCGCCACTCACCGTCCGACGCCTGCAGTCCGTCCGCGGGTTCGATGCGGAGGCCGTCGGTCGGACCGACCTCGGGAGCGAGCAGCGGGGTCACGGTCCGTCGGCCGAGGGTCGCGATCCGGAGGTTCCTCCAGCGCACGTCGCACCGACCGGAGTGGACCTGCAGGCCGATGCGACCTTCGGCGTCCATGAAGTCGATGTGATCGACCGCGGCGACGCCGTTCACCCAGGTCCGGATCCGAGGGCCGACGGCGAGGATCGTGTAGCGGTTCCACTCGCCCGGCACGAACGCCTCGCGGGCGTCGAGATTGTCCTTCAGCGAGGCGATCCAACCGCGGCGACCCTCGTCGTAGAGGCCGCCCGACCAGGCGCGTTCCGAGGGATCGACCTCGATCTGGTAGCCGAACATGCGGTTTCGGGGTGTGTCCACGGTGCTGCGGATCTGGATGCCCGAGTTGCCGTCGCCGCGACCGAGCTTCACCTCGAGCTCCAGCAGGAAGTCGCCGGTGATCGTCGGATCGACGAGGAACGCGTTGCGGGGACCGCCGCCGACCCCGTGCAGGATGGTGGTGCCGTCGGCATCGCGCTCGAAGGTGTAGGTCGCGGGCCCGCCGATGACCGTCCATCCGACCGGAAGGCCGTCCTCGCCGACGGCGTCGGGGAAGAGTGGCGTCGTCTCGAGCGTCGTCCACCAGGAGGCCGGTGCCTCGTCCGCATCCTGCATCGGTGACGCGGCGAGGGTCGGAAGGCCGACGAGACCCATGACGAGCAGGGGGAGCCGCGAAAGACCCCGAGTTCTCGATCCGTGCTTCGTGTTCATGGCCGCGAGCATACCGATGGACGGCTTTCCTCAGATCGGGTGTGATCCGGATGCGCTGATTCGTACACTGGAGTCATGGTGCTCAACTCCAGACTCGTCGTGTCGATCGCGGCCGCCGCCGCGGTCCTGTCGGTCGCCTCCTCCACCCTCGGTCAGAACGGCGATCGTTCGGGCGAGGTCCAGCGGGAGATGCCCGAGGCGTGGAAGCTCCCGCCGTCGCCGCCGCTCGACCCGCCGCAGGCGCTCGAGGCGCTGGTGGTGCAGCCCGGACATCGGGTCGAGCTGGTCGCGAGCGAACCACTCATCGGCGATCCGGTGCAGGCGGTCTTCGATGCCGCGGGCGACCTCTGGGTCTGCGAGATGCGGGGCTACATGCCCGACGCCGACGGTCGAGGCGAGGAGGCTCCGGTCGGTCGGATCGTGCGACTGCGGGATCTCGACGGCGACGGGGCGATGGACGAGTCGATCGTCTTCCTCGACCGTCTCGTGATGCCGCGGGCGATCGCCCCCGCCTTCGACGGTCTGCTGGTGGTCGAGCCGCCGAACCTTCTCTACTGCCGCGACCTCGACGGCGACGGTCGGTGCGACGACGCACAGGTTCTCGTCGCGGGTTTCGGGGGTCTGGAGAATCCCGAGCACGCGGGCAACGGTCTTCGCTACGGCATCGACAACTGGTACGAGACCTCGCAGCACGGGCAGTCGTTCCGGCTGCGGCGCGGCGACGACGGACGGCTCGAGATCGAGACCCGACGCAACCCCGGGCACGGCCAGTGGGGCGTCGCTCGCGACGACCTCGGTCGTCTCTACTACTCGCCGAACAGCGATCCGCTCATCGGCGACGCCTGGCCGAAGCACTACGCCGCTCGGAACCCCGAGGCGGGCGGTCTTGCCGGCGTGCCCCGCCGCGTGGCGACCGATCGATCGACCTGGCCGATCCGGATGACGCCCGGCGTGAACCGCGGCTATCAGGACGCCACGCTTCGGGACGACGGGACGCTTCGATCGTTCACCGCGGCGTGCGGACCCGAGATCTTCCGCGGCACCCTGATCGACGACGCGGTCGGCGACGCGTTCGTGTGCGAGACCGCGGGCAACCTCGTCAAGCGGTATCGGCTCGACGATCGCGACGGGGTCCCGGTCGCGACGCCCGCCTACGACCAGCAGGAGTTTCTCGCCTCGACCGACGAGCGGTTCCGCCCGGTGAATCTGACCACCGGACCCGACGGCGGTCTCTATGTGGTGGACTTCGCCCGCGGCATCGTGCAACACCGGATCTACATGACCACCTGGCTCCGCAAGCAGGTCGAGGAGCGCGGACTCGCGGCCCCGATCGGGCTCGGTCGCATCTGGCGGGTGGTGGACGAGGATGCGCCGCGGGGCGTCCAGCGCCGCGATCTGGCGGCGATGGACGACGCGGCGCTGGTCGCGATCCTTCGCGACGATGACAACGGCGCGGTCCGCGACCTGGCGCAGCGTCTCCTCGTGGAGCGATCGGCGACCGGAGCGATCCCGGCCCTCGCCGCGATCGCCGCCGACGCGGCGGTGCCGACCCCGCGTCGGCTGCAGGCGCTGTGGACGATCGAGGGCATCGGCGGACTCGACGCAGCCCTCGTCGAGGCCGCGGCCCGCGATGCGGATCCCCGCGTGCGGGAGCACGCGGCTCGCCTCGCCGAGGCGGTCCCCGCGTATCGCTCGATCGGCACGCTGGAACGACTCGTCGCCGATCCGGATCCACGGGTTCGTCTGCAGGCGGTGCTCTCGATGGGTTCACTGCCCTCGTCGGAGGCCCTTCCGGCCCTCGATCGCGTGCTCGCCGCCCACGCCGCCGACGGCGATGTGCGTCGGGCGGTCCTCTCGGGCCTGGCCGGACGCGAGGTCGCGTTCATGCGATCGCAGGGCGATCCGGTCGGAGGCGGTTGGCTCGCCGAGGGGGGCGCCGCCCAGCGTCGCGTGTTGCGCGACATGGTCGATGCGATGCTCAAGCGGGGCCGACCCGACGACGCGACCGCGGTCCTCGCGATCGCGGCCGACTGGTCGGATGCCGCGGCCGGTTCGAGTCTCCTGCTCCTCGATCGGGTGGCGGCTCGGACCAAGCCCGACTCGAAGAAGCCCCGTCGCCTCAACCTTCGCGGCGAGCCCGCGGGATGGTCGATGGTCGCGGGCGCGGACCCCGGCGACTGCGATCCCCGCATCGTGACCGCGGCGCGACTGGTGGACCCCACGCTGGCGTGGCCGGGTCGCCCGGGTCTCGAACAGGTCGTGGACTACGACACCTCGTCGGCGGGTCTGGTCACCCGCGGCCGCACGCTCTTCGCCCACTGCATGACCTGTCATCAGGCCAACGGCGCCGGACTCCCGCCCCTCTACCCCCCGCTGGACGAGAGCCCCTATGTCACCGGCGATCCGGAACGGCTCGCGAAGATCCTGCTGCACGGACTCCAAGGCCGCATCGAGGTGCTCGGCCGCACCTACGACCAGTCGATGCCCGCGGCGCCGTTCAAGAAGGACGCGGACATCGCGGCGATCATGACCTACATCCGTCAGGCCTGGGACAACGACGCCGACCCGGTCACCCCGGAGTTCGTGTCACAGGTGCGCGAGGCGACGAAGGATCGCCTGCAGCCGTGGAGTCCGGGGGACTTGTGATGAGAGAGTAGAGAGTGGAAAGTAGAGAATGGAGTAGAGGTACGGAACCCACTCTCCACTCTCTACTCTCCACTCTCTACTTTCTACTTTCTATCCCCCCCACCACCTCTCCCACCGTCATCCCCGGCAGCGGTTGGAGTCTGCCTTCCGGGGCGACTCGCAGGATTCCGGCGGCGTTGAGATAGTTGAGGATCGCGACCTGCAGGTTGCGGCTCGCGCGGGCGCGGCTGTCCTGGGCGTTTCGCAGTCCCGAGACCGCTTCGGTGCGGTCTCGCGCCGTCGCACGGTCGGGGGCGGCGTCGATCGAGGCCAGTCGGTTGCGGGCGATCTCGACATTTCGATCCTGCAGCAGCAGTGAGAACCGGGCCCGGTCGATCTCGCGGAGGGCTCGCCGCACGCCGACCGCGGCGTCGTCGAGGGTCCGCTGGTACTGCCGTTCGGCCTGGGCGTATCGCACCTGCGCCGCCCGCAGCGCGACCGACTCGTCCACCCGGTCGAGCGGCAGACTCAGGTTCACGCCCGCGGTGTAGAGCGCCTCGCTGAAGTCGAAGTTCACCCCGTCCGCGAGCTGAGGATCGTTGGTGCGGATGTTGCCGACCAGATCGAGGGCCGGAAGAAGTCCGTTCTCGGCGAGATCGATCCGACGCCGGCTGTCCTCCAGTTGATCGCGGGCGGTCTGCAGGTCGAGTCGGAAGTCCAGCGCGTACCGGACCGCTTCATCCTGACTCGCGTCGGGCACCGGAAGCTGCAGCTCGGTCGGCACGATCACGATCGGACGCTCCGCGTCCATGCCGATCCGCACCTTGAATCGGTCGAGCGAGAGCCGGTACGACTCCTGCTGCGCGGCGAGGTCGTCCAGGGCGAAGAGCGTCGCCTGTCGAGCGAGGTCGGCCTGGAACGGCTCCTGACGACCCGCGGCCACCAGCGCCGATTCGCGCTCCTCGACCTGCCGGTTGAGCTCGACGCCGCGCTCGGCGTTGGCGATCGCGTTGAGCTGGAGCACGAGATCGAGATAGTCGGTGATGACCGAGACGAGGAAGTCGCGGCGGAAGCTCTCGAACGACCGTGAGGCGTAGACGAGGTCGCGCTGGGCCTGCACGAGCGGTTCACGGGCGACCGCGCCGGCCCCCTGCAGCAGCGGGATGCGGCCGTCGAGGACGAAGGTCGCGCTCTCGACGCCCTGACCCGAGGTCGCGCCGTCGAGCGAGCGGGTCATCTCCGCGATGAACCGCGCGGTCACCTCGCCGCCGTAGGGAAGCCGCTTCCGAACCCCGAAGTCGTTGACCGCCCGCATCGCCGCGTCGTAGCGGGGATCGAGTCCCTGACCCGCGGTGAAGGAGGTGTCGTTGAAGAAGCGGGGTTCGAAGAGCCGCTGGGCGGTGACCACCGAGAGCGCCGCCAGCAGGTAGGTCTGCTCGGCGCCGGTGTATTCCACGGCGTGGGTGCCGGCGAACTCGATGGCCGCGTCGAGGGTGAGCGGCTCGGCGTCGGCGGGCGCCTGGGCGAGCTGACGGATCCGCTCGATGATCGCCTCGGCCTCGTTCTGAGCCTGGGTCTTCGGAGTGAACGGGAGATCCTCGGCTCGCGGATCGCGGGTCTCGGGCGAGAGATCGGTCTCGGGTCCGTCCGGGAACGGTCGGCCTTTGGGATAGATGTCGGTCTCGAGATCGGGGGCCGAGCGGACGCCGTCGGCAAGTCCGGCATTGCGATTCCGAACGAGGTCGTCGGTTCGGATCGTCACCTCGTCGAGCTGCTGCGAGGCGCATCCGGCGAGCAGCACGGCGGCGGCGAGCGGGGTGATTCTGGGGGCGATGACGCGGACTCGGGCCACGAGAGGGCATCCCGGAGGGTGGATCGGACGAAGACGGCGGGTCGGAGGATGGCCGCCAACACGGGCCATGACGAGCCATGACGGGCCATGACGGGCCACCATGCGGCTTGACGGGCGGCGAAGCCCCGGATTCGGACCCCGAAGCCTACCGGATGCCCTCTGCGGGGATTCGCCACCGGGACGATCCTCGCGCGGGTGTACGGCGTAGGACAAGGTCCGATCCCGATCCCCCACCCGCACCGGTCTGCGACACTCCCCCTTCCCCATTCTCTATTTCTCATTCTCCCCCACCCCCACCCCCGCCCCCGCCCCATGCCTCCAATCACCTTCGACGCTCGCAGTCTCATGATCGCCGGCCGCCGCACCACCCTCGCGGGTGCCGGATTGGAGTACGCCGCCCTCGATCCCGACGATCGTGCCGAGCGTCTCCGCGTCCTCGCCGGTCTCGGCTTCAACACGGTGCTCGCCTCATGCCCGTGGATGCTGCACGAGTCGGTGCCCGGCCGCGTGGACTTCACGGGACGACTCGATCTTCCAGCGTTTCTCGACGAGGCGCACGCCGCGGGACTCCGGGTCGTGCTTCGGATCGGCCCCGCGATCGGCGCCCCCTTCGACGGCGGCGGCCTCCCCCCATGGCTCGCCGACCTGCCGGACCTCGAGCCTCGTTCCGGTGCGCCCGCGTTCATGGAACGCGTCGCGGCCTGGTACCAGGCCCTCGCCGACGCGATCGCCGATCGGCAGGCCGATCGTGACGGCGGAGGTCCGCTGGTCGCGATCCAGATCGAGCACGACTGGCGATGCGGTTCGGTGGCGTCGAGTGACGCGTACCTGCTGGAGCTCCTGCGCTATGTCCGCGAGCGGGGCTTCACGATCCCCGTTCTGACCGCCAACGGATTCTGGTCGCCCGTCGAGGGTGCGATCGAGACCTGGTCGGGCTGGGACGATCTGTTCTCCAACATCCGACAGCTCGTCGCGATCCAGCCGGAGAAGCCGCGGATCTGCGTGATCGACCGTGGCTCCGACCTTGCGACCTTCGTTCGTCCGGGCCGGAAGATCGAATCGGCGACCGCCGATGATCTGGTCGCGCGCGTCTCGCGGGTGATCGCGGCCGG
>JAUIHC010000063.1 GCA_030432455.1 Phycisphaerae bacterium
TCATCCGATGGCCCTGTCGATGGTCCACTCGTTCAGCCTGCAGCGACCGGACGACGTGAACACCGTCGGGGGGCGATTCCTCGATCGCGGGGTCTACGCGTACATCGGATCGGTGGACGAGCCGTATCTCGCCGCGTTCGTCCCTCCCGCGCTGCAGGTCCGGCGTCTGACGGTGGGCGTGCCGTTCCTGCTGGCGGGTCGGTTGTGGCCGGGCGAGTCGCCGATGTCGGGCGTCTGGAAGATCGCGACCATCGGTGATCCGTTCATGCTGGCCCAGCCGCCCGAGTTCCGGAAGGTGACGGTCGTGCCGCTCGCCGAGGCGCCCGCGATTCCCGACGCCCAGCCGATCGCCGCGGTCGCGGCACGGGCGCTCAAGTCCTTCCGGGATGGCGATGGCGCCGCTGCGGACGCGATCCGGCTCCTCGAACTCGCGGGGCGGGACGATGTCGCGATCGAGGCCTGGATGAACGTCGTCCAGTCGGGGGATCAGGCCGCGATCGTCGGCACCGCGCGATCGGTGCTCGGTCCGCTGTTCCGGTCGGCCCGGCCGGTGGAGTTCGTCTATGCGTACGAACGACTGCCCCGCGAGGCCCGGGACCGCGACGCCGGCGACATGCTCTGGCAGCTGATGACGCCGCGACTGGCCGCCACGCACGATCCCGACACGATCATGCTCCTCGAACGCGAGGTGCGGGAGCCGTTCGAGTACGAGGATCTCGAGGTGCTCGTGCCGCACATCGATCGGGTGCTGGGAGACGGTCGGGGCGCGGCTGCGGTGCAGCGCCGCATCGACCGCGAGCCCGATGCGGCCCGACGCGGCCGTCTTCAGCGTCTGCTCTCGAGCGAGCGATCGGCGTCGCCCCCGTCCTCGCTCTGACGGTCCCGGTCCGCCCGCATGACGGCGTCTCGTTCCCGCCGATACGCCCGCTCCAACGGATCCTGAAGCCGCATCTCGGGGAGCCCCGTGATCCGCTCGACGAGCACCGTGTAGTCCCGTTCGATCGGTGGAAGCCGTTCGCCGAGTTCGTCGTCCTCGGCGAGCGTCGTCAGGAGGTCGGCGGCGATGATCGCGAGCCCACCGACCGTCGGGTGCAGTCGATCCCGCTGCAGAAGGAACGGTCGGTCCGAGTCGGGGACCCGGGTTCCGGCGATCTCGATCGGCTCCGCACCCTGCAGAAGGTGGTGCAGCCGGTCGAGCGAGACGAATCGGACGTCGGGCCGGTCCGCGCGCCACGCGGCGATGCGTCGGTTCGCCGCCAGTCGGGTCTCCTCGTCGGGCACCTGGCTCTGCAGGAGGATGCCGCCGCCCGCCTTCGACATGTCGGGAATGTCGCCGACGACGAGGGGGACGCCGTCGGCGACGAGTCGATCAAGGAGCGCCAGCCCGTGCTCCAGCATCGCCAGCCGCTCATCGTGGGTCCGCATCGGACGCGCCCCGGGGCCGACCGTGCCGTAGGTGAACCAGAACAGGAAGTCGATCGCGACCACGAGATCGGGCGGCTTGCGGAGCACCCGCTCCACCAGCATCGTTCCCAGTCCCTCCGGATTCATGAAGAACTGGCCGGTGCCGAGATTGGAGACGACGACTCGGTCGTTCGTCGCGGCTCGCAGGATCTTCGCGAGGTTCGTCGAGTCGCGAACCTTCCTCTCGCCCTCGAACCGCCAGTAGTTCACCCCGAAGCCGGCGGTGGCGCTGGCGCCGATCGTGGTGATCCGCGCGATCGGGGCGGACGAGTCGGCGTCGGTGGCCACATCGGCGACCTTGCCCACGATCTCATGGCTCGGACCGGGCGCGATCGGCGGTTCGGCCATCGCCGCGGTGGTCACGGCGCCCGCCGTCAGGAGGGCGGCGGTCATGCAGCGCTCGACCCTTCCCTCCGTGGCCCTCCGTCGCCCTCCGTGGTGAATCAACCCGCGGAAGAGCCCGGCGAGCCCGGCGGAGAGAAGTCGCGATGGCATCGAGCGATCAAGCACGACAAGATGCTACGACGGCGTGCCGGGAATCGGCACGCCGTCTGCGAAAGTTCGTGGATGTCGGCGTTCGGAGCGCCGCGGGGGTCGTTCAGACCGCCGCGATCTCCAGTCCGAGGGCCCTGGCCATGGTGCTGCCGAGGTCCGCGGGGCTCTCCGCCACGTCGATGCCGCACTCGCGGAACGCCGCGATCTTCGCATCGGCCGTGTCCTCGGCACCGCCGATGATCGCCCCGGCGTGGCCCATCCGCTTGCCCGGAGGGGCGGTGCGGCCGGCGATGAACGCGGCGACGGGCTTGGTGACGTGGTCCTTGATCCAGTGGGCGGCCTCGATCTCGTCGGTGCCGCCGATCTCGCCGATCACGATGATGCCGTCGGTCTCGGCGTCACCCTCGAACCGCTCGACGAGGTCGATGAAGCCGGCGCCGCGGACGGGGTCGCCGCCGATGCCGACGCAGGTCGTCTGGCCGATGCCGAGCACCGAGGTCTGCCAGACCGCCTCGTAGGTCAGCGTGCCCGAGCGGCTGATGACGCCGATCGCCTTGCCGGTGGACGCGTCCGCCTTCGCGGTGTGGATGTAGCCGGGCATGATGCCGATCTTGCAGCCGTTCTCGAAGACCGCGTCGGCGCCCTCGCCCGAGACCTTGCGGCCGGGGGTGATGATGCCGGGGCAGTTCGGGCCGATCAGGACCGATCCGGGATGCTCGCGGAGGATCGCCTTCGCCCGCACCATGTCCTGAACCGGGATGCCTTCGGTGATCGCGCAGATCACATGGACGCCGGCCTCGGCGGCCTCGAGGATCGCGTCGGCCGCGAACGGCGGCGGGACGAAGATCATCGTGGCGTCGGCGCCGGTCGCATCGACCGCCTCGCGGACGGTGTCGAAGATCGGCAGCCCGTTGGGGTCCTTGGTGCCGCCCTTGCCCGGGGTCACGCCACCGACGAGCTGCGTCCCGTAGTCGAGACAGCCCTTGGTGTGGAAGGCTCCGAAGGAGCCGGTGATGCCCTGGCAGAGGACCTTGGTGTTTCCGTCGACGAGAATGGCCATAGTCCGGACAGGATACCGGAGACGGCGGGGGAGGTCGATGCCACGGAGCCGGGGCGGACCGGCGGCGGGGCCGCGGGGGGTTCCGTAGAATCGCCACCCATGGCCCGACCCTCGCACACGCGTTCTGAACGATCCGCCCCGAAGAACCGGGGCGGCATGACCTACGCCGCGGCGGGGGTGGACATCGACGCCGGCGACGAGGTCGTCGATCGCATCAAGCCGGTGCTCCGACGCACCCACGGGCCTCGGGTCATGGGCCGCCACGGGGCGTTCGCCGCGATGTTCCGACTCGACTACAACGAGTCGCTCTTCAAGCGGAACTACACCGATCCGGTGCTGGTCGCGTGCACCGACGGCGTCGGCACCAAGGTGATGCTCGCGATCGAGATGGGTCGGCTCGACACGATCGGCATCGACTGCGTGGCGATGAATGTCAACGATCTCATCGTCCAGGGCGCGGAACCGCTGTTCTTCCTCGACTATCTCGGTCTCAGCAAGGTCGACCCCGCCGACACCGCGTCGATCATCGAGAGCGTCGCGAAGGGCTGCGAGATCGCGGGCTGCGCCCTGATCGGCGGGGAGTGCGCCGAGATGCCCGACATCTACAAGCCGGGCGACTTCGATGTCGCGGGCTTCGCGGTCGGGGTGGTCGAACTCGCACGGGCGACCGACCCGACCCGCATGGAGCCCGGCGACCTGATCCTCGGCCTCGCCTCCAGCGGCGTCCACTCCAACGGCTACACGCTGGTCCGGAAGATCATCGAGGCCAAGGGACTCGACCTCGGCACGCGGTACAAGGCTCTCGAGAGCGATCGGACGCTCGGGGAGCTCCTGCTCGAACCGACCCGCATCTACGCGAAGCCGATCGTCTCGCTGCTGCGGGGCTACCGCGTCAAGAAGGTCGTCACGGGGATGGCGCACATCACCGGAGGGGGTCTCCCCGGCAATCTCAACCGGGCCCTGACCGACGACCTCGATGCGGTGATCGATCGCGATTCGTGGACCGTTCCACCGCTCTTCCGATTCCTGCAGAAGCACGGCAAGGTGGCGCCGGACGAGATGGACCGCGTCTTCAACATGGGGGTGGGCTACTGCCTCGTGGTCCGCCCGAGCTTCGCCGACGCCGTGACGAAGAAGCTCGAGAAGGCGGGGGAGACGGTCTTCCGGATGGGCGAGATCGTCGAGGGCACCGGCGTCGTCCGGTACCGCTGAGTCGATCGGTCCGGGGCCATCCCACGCCGTCGAATCCGGCCCCGTGTCCCGGTCGAACCAGATCGACCTCGTCGTGTCCATCACCATTCCCCTCGAACGACTCGTCACCATGCGCCGCACCATCTCGTCCGCCATGCTCCTCCTCGCATCCGCCGGTCTTGCGTGGGGCGATCCGCCCTCGCCCGAGTGCGCCGGCGAGGGCTCGATCGTCATCACCCAGAGTCTCACGAACGAACTGACGGTCGGCGGGGTGACCTGCACGCCGGATCCGAAGGCGGGGATCAGCGCCGCGGTGTCGAGGCTCCGGCGGTTCACCCTCGCCGAGATCGGCGTGTCTGCGGTCCGCATCGACTGCGTCGAGTTCGGGTATGTGAACTACGGATCCGAGCTCGTCGGATCGATCGATCTCTACATCGACGCAGATGGCGGTGATCCCGGTCCGGTCGAGGAGCTGGTGCCCTTCGCCTCCTCGGAGATCGTGATCCCGAGCGGACCGGGCGGCGGCGTGCTCACCGCCGACTTCCAGGACGCCGCGTTCATGCTCTCCGAGACCGAGACGCTCCTGATCTCGCTGGCGCTTCCCGCCTCGCCCGACAACCTCGTGGGCGGTGCGGGGCAGACCTCGGCCGAGGTCGAGCCCGGCTCGACGTTCTGGATCTACAGCCCGGCGTGCGGGATCGACGAGTTCACCGCCTTCGAGGAGCTGATCCCCGGCTACGACCTGCAGTGGTACGTCGCAGCCGCGGGGACGACCGGCTTCGATCCGCTCACCCTCGACTGCGACGGCAACGGGGTGATGGACGGCGTGGACATTCACCGCGGAGCCGATGACCTCGACGGTGACGGCATCCTCGACGCCTGCCAGAGATCTGCTGCTGACCTCGATGGCGACGGCTGCGTCGGCGGATCGGACCTCGGCGTGTTGTTCACGAACTGGGGCACCGACGGCGTCGGCGATCTGGACGGGGACGGCACGGTCGGAAGCGCCGACCTCGGCACCCTCCTCGCCGCCTGGGGCTGCTGACCAGCAGCCCACATCTCGACCCTCGGATCTCGACTGTCGAGTCTCGAGTTCCGATCCCCTACTCGCCCGACTTCCACCCCCGACGCTGCTTCTTGTCGCTCGCGACCCGCTTCTCCTTGAGGCGTCTTTCCTTGGCCCCGCGGCTCGGCTTGGTCTTCTTCCGCTGCTTCGGTCGCGTGGTCGCGGCCGTGACCACGGCTTTCAGTCTCGACACGCAGAGTTCGCGGTTGTCGGCCTGACTGCGGGTCTCGTCGGCGGTGACGAGGATGTCGCCCGCGGCGGTCAGGAAGCGCCCGGCGGTCGTCTCGAGTCGGGAACGGTCGTCGGGGCCGAAGCGTCGGATCGCGGTGATCGCCAGTCGCAGCTCGGCCTTCGTCGAGACCTTGTTGACGTTCTGCCCGCCGGGCCCGCCGCTCCTCGCGAACGACCACCGCAGGTCATCAGGCATGCACCACGCACCGTTGCCGAGTCGGATCGCGTTCTCTGGACGCTCGGGCTTCGGGGTCGGCGCACCGTCGGGTTTCGCGGGGTCGGGGACCGGCATGTCCGCATCGTATGCGGGTCGGGGTACGCTTCCGAGTCCCCCCACATCCGCTCGCTGGAGCATGCCGTGGTCCGATTCCTGCCAATTCAACGCCGTCGCACCCTGCGATCGATGCTTGCCGGGACATTGGCGTTCTTGTCGGCGGGTGCCGCGCATGCTCAGGAGCAGGGTGCGGACGCGGGACCGCAGGCCCTCGATGTCGATGCGCTTGCCGCGCTGCAGCGACGACCGCGGGCCGAGGTCACGCTGGGCATCTGGTTCCCTCGGCTCGAGGGGCTGGTCACGCTGGGCGAGGGCGGCACCGAGCTCGACGCGGGCGACGATCTCTCGCTCGACGACTCGGACACGATCTTCAACGGCGAGTTCCAGGTCGAATGGGATCGCTGGCAGGTGCTCGTCGGCGGGTATGTCGTGAACACCGGCGGAGACGCGGTCCTCGCCCGCGATGCGGTGGTGCGGGGGTCCATCGTGAACGCCGGCACCGCGGTCGCGAGCCGGGTGCGGGCGTGGTCGATCGATGCCGAGGCGAGCTGGGCGGTCTTCACGCCGTTCCGCGACCGACGGACGCCGTGGAGCGATCGGACCGCACCGACACCGTCGGCGATCGACCTCGTGCTGCAGGCGGTCGCCGGGGTCCGGGTGGTGAACCTCGATCAGCGGTACGACTTCGCGACGCTCGCCCCGATCCAGAGCGATCACGCGTGGTTCATCCCGTGGATCGGCGTCGGCTGCGAGGTCGACTGGTCCACCCGGCATTCGCTCGGCATGCTCGATCGGATCGTCTTCGACCTGACGGCGGGGTGGGGGCCGGCGATCTCGGGCGGGAACTCGAGTTTCACGGTGCGCGCCGACATGACGACATATCTCACGCCGAACGTCGGCATCACGCTCGGCTACCGGCTCAACGACTGGGATCTGGCCCGCGACGGCGACACCTTCAACGGCGGACTCCAGGGGCTGTACGCGGGAGTCCGGCTGGCATGGTGAACGGGCGCGAAGGCGAGACGCCGTCACCGAAGCGACGCAGCGGCAAGTTCCTGCGGGCGGCGTTCCGCCACCGGATCTTCACGCTCGGGGCCGACCGTCTGACCGGCGGTCGGCTGTCCCGCACGCACGCGCAGCAGCCGACGGTGGTCCGCCGGTTCGAGGTGTCGATGCCGACCTGGCCGCGGGCGTGGGACGGTCTCCGCATCGGGCACTTCAGCGACCTGCACTACGGCGATCTCATGCCGGTCGAGCGTGGCGTCGAGGTCATCGAACTGCTCGGCGCGGAGAAGCCCGATCTCGTCGCCTTCACCGGTGACATGGTCGATCTCGAGTGCGACGGCGCCGAGCCACTCTTCGCCGCGATGATGGCGATCGATGCGCCGCTCGGGGCGTACATGGTGCTCGGCAACCACGACCTGCTCGACGACGCCCCGCAGGTCCGCGTGATGGCGACCGAGGCGGGCGTCCGCGTTCTCGACGACGAGGTCGTGCACATCCCGCGGACCGCGGCGCGACTGCCGCATGTCGGAATCGACGCGCACGGACTCGCGGGTGACCACCCGCTCGTGATCGCCGGAATCGACTGGGACAAGTCGGTGACGGGGCTGGCGACCCGGATCGATCGCATCGCGAACGACAATCCGCTGCTGCTGCTCGCGCACAATCCGAAGGCCTTCCTGCCCGCGTCGCGTTCGGGAATCCCGCTGATCCTCTCCGGCCACACCCACGGCGGGCAGATCGCCTCGAAGAAGCGGCCCGGCGTGAACCTCGCGGTCGCGCACCGGCACAGTGCGGGCTTCTATCACCGCGACGTCAGCACGCTCTTCGTCACCGTCGGCACCGGAAGCTGGTTCCCCCTGCGAGTCCAGTGCCCCGCGGAGGTCGTGGTCATCACCTGCCGGGCCGCGGAACTGGGCGTGCGGGAGCTTGAATCTTGACTCTGGGATTGACCACAGAGGCACAGAGGACACAGAGGATGGGATTGGTGCAAGCTTGAACACGGTGCGTGGAGGCTTGCATCGTGTTCAAGGACCCTCATACTCCTCTGTGCCTCTGTGGTGAGAAATCACCTTCAGGGCGACGATCGCTGCGCAGAGGAGATGAACCACAGAGGACACAGAAGGAGGGATGGGTGCACGCTCGAACTCGGGCGTGGGCGGCGTCGCATCGATCCCGATGCGTCTCATACGCCGCATTCAAGCTTGCGTCCAATTCCCCCTCTGTGTCCTCTGTGTCTCTGTGGTGAAACCAACATCACCCGAGCGACCGCAGCAACTCGTACAGCCGCTGCACATGCTCGAGTCGCGTTTTCGTCGCGCCGATCGAGACGCGGATGACGTAGTCGTCGTGCAGCTTCGTGTGGCTGAGCATCGCCTCGCCGCTGGCGTTGATCGCGTCGAGGGCCTGCTTCGTCCGCTCGTCGCCGTCGTTGTGACGGATGCAGACCAGTGACAGGGGGCTCGGGGCGACGCGGGTCCAGTCCTCGTCGGCGTCGATCATGTCGGCGAACTCCTGCGCGATCGCGATGTGCTCGCGGAACGCCTGGCGGATGCCTTCGAGACCGTAGTGCCGGTAGACGAGCCAGAGCTTGAGGGCGCGGAAGCGTCGTCCAAGCGGCACCTGCCAGTCGCGGTAGTCGATCACCTGCCCGCTCTCGGTCGGGGCGTTGCGGAGGTATTCGGGCATGACCCCCATCGCCCGGGTGAGGGCTCGCCGGTCGGCGACCCAGAAGAGATCGCAGTCGAAGTTCGTGAACATCCACTTGTGCGGGTTCACGCAGATCGAGTCGCAGCCCTCGGCGCCGTCGAGGGTCCAGCGGAACTCGGGGCAGATCGCCGCGACGCCGAACATGGCGCCGTCGAGGTGCACCCACGCCCCGTGCGTCTTCGCGATCTCGACGATCGCCGCGGTCGGATCGACGGCACCGCTGGAGGTCGTGCCGCAGGTCGCGCACACGAAGAACGGCATGCGACCCGCGTCGGCGTCCTCGCGCATCATCGCGGCGAGGGCGTCGGCGTCCATCGCGAAGGTCTCGGGGTCGCTCGGCACCAGACGCAGGTTCGCCCGACCGATGCCCGACATCGTGCACGCCTTCTCGACCGACGAGTGCGCGTGCTCGCTCGTGTACGCGACCAGCGTCGGACAGGCCGCGACGCCGTCGCGGCCTGCGACGCCGTCGGTCGCGCGGTCGCGGGCGGCAAGAAGCGCGCAGAACGTCGCGCTGCTCGCGGTGTCCTGAATGACTCCGCCGCCCTCGCACGGCGGACCGTCGGGGTCGCGGGGCATGGTGCGGAAGCGGTCGGGCAGTCCGAACGCCTCCAGCGACCAGTCGAGCATCAGCGACTCGAGCTCGGTGCAGGCGGGACTCGTGGCCCAGAGCATGCCCTGCACGCCGAGACCGGCGCTCAGGAGCTCGCCGAGGATCGACGGGTACGAGTGGTTGCAGGGGAAGTACGCGAACCAGTTCGGACTCTGCCAGCCGGTGAGCCCGGGGACCACGAGCTCGTCGAGTTCCGCGGGGAGATCGGCGAGCGAGGATCCCTGCTCGGGAGGCGATGCGGGGAATCGACGGTGGATCTCACCGGGGGTCGCCGGAGACATCACCGGGCGACTGTCCGCCGTCTCGAGATGCTCGGTGATCCACTGCAGGAGCCGGTGTCCGAGTCGCTCGAACTCGGCGGCCGGCATGTGGGGGGCGGACTCCGAAGTCGGGTTCGGGGCGTCGGACGCTGGCGGTGTCGTGCTCATGGTGCGTCGGGGACGCTATCCGGTCCGCTGAGACGCGGGCGGTCGGCATGGACGAGGCCGATGGAGAGGACGAGTCGGACCACGGGATCATCGCGTCGGCAGCGCCCCCGTGTGGAATCTCGTCCCCCGATCGATGGCGGCACGGATCGCGCCCTCCGGGGCCAGCGTCCGCGGCGGCACGGTGGTGAGCCAGTCCTCGACTGCGGCGGATCCGCGCAGATCACCCGTTGCGTGCATCGCTTCGAGCAGACCGATGGCGTGTCGGCAGAGCAGCGCGATCCGGCCGCGGCTCAGGATCACATCGGCCTCGCTCTCGAGGCCGCGCGACGTCTCGATCTCGGCTCCGTATCGGTCGGCGACCTCCTCGGCGGTGACGACATCGGCGATCCGCAGGAAGGCGGCGTACCGCTGCTCGGCCAGGAGGCTCGGTCGGATGGCCTCGTCGCAGGCCTTCATCCATGCGGGATCGGCGTCGAGGCGGGCCTGCCCGGACTCCCAGGCGGCGACGGCGGCCGCATGGTCGGGGGGATGAAGACCCCGGGAGATCGCGATGAACTCCTGGAGGTTGGAACCCGACGGGGTCTGCTCGATCCGTCGTTCGGCCTCGTCTCGCCAGTCGGCGAGCAACGCCGCCGCGGGTTGGTGGCGGGCCGCGAGATCCGACAGGGATGAGATCAGGAAGCTGCCGCGAACCCCTCGGTACTCGGGTTCCAGCGTCATCTTCTGGCGAGCCAGATCAAACAGGAACACCGCGTCGTCGTGCCGACCTTCCCCGACCGCGGCGGTCGCCGCCCGGAAGCACCTGGTCCCCGACCACTCGAACACGCCGTCCCTGGCGGCCTGTCGATGAGCGGTCCTGAGCGAGGCCACGCGGTCCTCGGCCCGCTTCAACGCCGTGGAGAGCTGTCGCGAAAGGGAGCGATGAGTCTGCAGTGACGCATCCGAGTCCTGCCGGGCCGTCCACGACCACGCCGCCACGATTCCAGCCGCCAGCAGGGCGACCGACGCCACGAGGAACGCCCGTCGCCAGGAGGTCTCCGCGGGCGAGCGTTCGAGGCGGCAGTTCTCGATCCAGCTCTGGAGGTCGCCGAATCGAGCCCGGGCCTCCGCGGACGCCGCCGCGGGGTCGAGTCCGGACTCGATCAGGTCCCGAGTGCACGCCGAGAGGTGGTCGTGGAACTCGCGGCGGATGCGGGCCTCCCGGGATCCGCGGGCCCATCGCCGCCACCAGCGGTTCGACTCGACCCGGATGGAGTCGCCGTCGCTCACGCCTGGGCTCGACCGTCGCCGATCACGAGGCGCATCGCCTCGGCGAAGGTCGTCCAGTCGGCCCGCTTCTGCTTGAGGACCCGTCGGCCCTCCGGGGAGAGCTTGTAGAAGATCGCACGGCGGTTGGACTCGCTGCGGCCCTCGGTGGTCTTGAGCCATCCATGTCGGACCATGCGGTGCAGGGCGGGATAGAGCGAGCCCTCCTCGACCACGATCGCCTCGCCCGAGGTCTCCCGGATGCGCTTCATGACGGCGTAGCCGTGGAGCGGCTCGTCCTCGATCACCCTCAGGACGAGGAGTTCCAGGGTTCCGGGAAGCAGTGACTGGGCGCTCTTGTTCGATCCGGCCATGGGCAGGGGTCTCGGGGGGAGGCGACGAACATCGATCCGGGTCTTCCTTGGTTCGGCAAGGGCAGCCCGTGCACGGTAGCCCGGGCAGGAGCCGACCGGTGGTG
>JAUIHC010000535.1 GCA_030432455.1 Phycisphaerae bacterium
GCTGGGCGACGCCGTCTGCGAGGTGCTGGACCATCCGGCGATCCGCGGCGAGCGATTCGACTGTGGCGACGGTCGCGAGAATCTCTGGTTCGAGACGGGGCCCGCCTGCGACGACGGGCGTCGGGGTCTGCTGCTCTGCGGTCATGTCGATGTCGTGCCCGCGGACGAACCGGAATGGACCGCCGACCCCTTCACGCTTCGGCTCGTGTCGGGCCCCGACGGCGATCGGGCGATCGGACGCGGGGCGTGCGACATGAAGGGCTTCGATGCGGTGGCGATCACGCTGCTGCGGGAGGCGGCCGAGCGGGGCGGTCTCCAGGAGCCGCTCTGCCTCCTGCTGACCTGCGACGAGGAGATCGGCACCGTCGGGGCGGGGCGGTTCGTGGGGCAGTGGGGCGATCGTCCGCTGCCGCGTCGGACCATCGTCGGCGAGCCGACCTCCCTGCGGCCGATCCGCGGGCACAAGGGGCATCTGTCGATCTCGATCGAGGTCGGGGGCCGCGGCTGCCACACCGGATTTCCGAGTCGCGGCGTGAACGCGATCGAGCGGGCGATGCCGGTGCTGGAGGCGCTGCGGGAGCTTCGACTGGCGATGGTCGAGGAACGCACCGCGGCGAGCCCGCTCTTTCCCGAGACGCCGTTCCCGGTGCTCACCGTGGCGTCGATGCAGGCGGGCACCGCGATCAACGTCATGCCCGAACGGGTCTCGCTTCGCGTCGGCGTCCGGCTGCTGCCGGGCCAGTCCGCCGCGGCGTTCCTGCCGCGGCTCGTCTCGACGATCGAGTCCCGCGGGGTGGCGGTGACCCTGCGGGACGGTCTGGAGCATCCGATTCCGGGGCCCGAGGATGTGCCCGGCGAGGATGGCTGCCTCATCGTCGCGACCAACGACACGCCGCCGTACGCCATCGCGACCGACGATCCGTTCCTGACCGAAGTTCGGGGGCTCGTCGGTGATGACGGAGAGCACGGCGCGAACTTCGGGACCGATGCCGGAAGGCTCGTTCCGCTCGGCTGCGACAGCGTGGTGTTCGGCCCCGGCGACATCTCGGTCGCGCACCGGCCCGACGAGTGGATCTCGGTCGCGGAACTGCATCGGGCGAAGGATCTGCTCGCCCGGTTGATCCGCTGACGATCGGTGACCGGAGGGCGGCCCGCGTCGCGAGCGACGCCTACTCCGCCATCGCGGGCACGGGCTCGCCGCCGCCACCCGGCTCGACCGATTCGTCGTTGGTGAGCACATAGCCGATCAGCGCCAGCAGCATCAACGCGAACGCGATGATGGTCATCTTCTTGCTGGTGCGGCCGGGGCGACGGGCGGGGGTCGGACGAAGGGGGCGTCGGTCGTTCATGACCGGCAGGCTACCCGCGGATGCGGTTCAGAACGACGGACCGGCGGGGAGTTCCGGCTCACGCGGCGGTCGTCGGTTGGCGATCTCGACGAGGTTGCCGTCGGGGTCGCGGAAGTGGATCGAGCGGAGCGGACCGCTGGTCCCCGGACGATCGACCGGTCCGAGGGCGATCGGAATCCCGAATCGGCGCAGATGCTCGAGCCATCGCTCGAGCGGCGCCCGGGAGATCAGGCAGAGATCCGCCGAGCCCCAGGTCGGGCGGCTTCCCGCGATGGACCCGTCGTCCTCCTCGGTGCGGAGCTCGATCCGCTGCGACCCGAATCGAAGGGCCCGCGTCTCCTCGTCGTGGCGGATCTCCTCGAATCCGAGCACCCGCCGGTAGAACCGCACCGCGTGATCGGGGTCCCGCACCGTCAGCACGAGGTGCTCGATGCCATCGACGAGCGGCGTCCCCATCGGGGTGACGCTCGGGGTCTCGTCGTCGAGGAACGAGGCGGTCGATCGGCGGTGCCGATCGACGGTCAGATGCAGCACGTCCGGCCGGGCGTAGTGCCCCGCCGGATCGAAGTTCTGTCGCTCGCCGCGGATCGATGCGAGGTCGAGATCGGCGACGAGCACCGCCTCCTCGCCCGCGGCCACCGAGTCCGGGGGCACGATCCACGAGCCGTCCGGGCCCGCGAGGCACGAACCGCCCGCCTGCAGCAGGGCGGGGCGTCCGTCGTCGTCCGTCGCCGATCGCAGATCGGC
>JAUIHC010000536.1 GCA_030432455.1 Phycisphaerae bacterium
CAGTCCGTCGTCGTCGAGGGTGTTCGGGTCGAGCAGCACGCGGTCGCCGTCGCTTCCGGTGCCCGCCTCGCGGACGAGCAGCACCGACTGGTTCGCCCCGGCGGCGCGTTCGGTGTGGAAGAGGTACCGACCGGCGCGGACCGGCGTGCCGATCGCGGGCACGTTCATGAGTTCGGTGAGCCGCTCGACCAGCGCGGGGTGGCAGGGGAGGTTGTCGAGGACCTCCTGCGTGTAGGCGTTCTGGGCGTCGGTCCAGGCCCGGACCTCGTCGCTCTCCGACTCGAGCGGCTCGAGCCACTGGTACGGATCGACGATCGTCTCGCCGTGGAAGACCTCCTCGACCGGGCGTCGGTCGGTCGCGGGCGGGCCGGCAACGGCGAGCGTGGCGGTGGAGGTCAGGGCGGCGAGGCAGGTGACGGCGAGGACGCGGCCGAACGGCATGGGCTGGACTCCGGATGGTCGAGGGACCGCGGAGGGTAGCAACGCAGGCCCGATCGCCGGCCTGATCACCGGGGCGGGCGTCGGGCGTCTATGGCCGAGTACCGATAACGGGGACTGTCCCCGTTATCGGTCAAGAGACCGCGGAGCGGGCGGAGGGGGGCGAGCGGACCGGCTCGTTCACGCCTCTGGCGGATCCGGCAGCAGCCAGCGCACCACCGCCCGCGTGTAGCTCGGCGGATACGCGATGTGCATCCGGAAGCACCGGAACGCCTCCAGTGGCCGGTCGATCATCGCCGCCCCGTGTTCGAGCATCGCGGCGTGCTTCGCGGGATCGACCTTGGCCGTCGCGGGCAGCTTCAGGCTCCGGACGAACCGGCCGTCGATCTCGCCGGTGAACCGACGCAGTTCCGCGTGCTCGCCGTACTCGACGCCGTAGCCGGCGGTGAAGTACATCGCGCCGGCGGGCTCGACCGCGGCGAGTCGCTCGTCGAACAGCACGTCGAAGTAGAGGTGCCGCATCGGCGTCGCGATCTGCGTGGACAACTCGGCGGTCCGATGCCCGGGTGTGGCGTGCCACGGGCCGATCGCCTCGATGAGTTCCGCGAAGGTCAGCGTGAGACTGTCGCCGGCGTGTGCATCCGGGTCGGCGAGCACGAGGGTGCCGCTCGCTCCCGAGCGGACCTCGATGACCTCGGGTTCGAGGTTCGCCGTGCTTGCGGCCGCCACGAACGACGGGATCGGATTGTCGGCGGACACGTCGATGCGCGACCACTCTCCGGCTTCGGCCTCCCGATCCACGGCGGTGCCGCGATGCACGATCCGCGGGCCGAGCGGGCGGATCGTGCGATAGCCGTGCTGCATGTCCACCGACACGAGGCTCACCATCGCGGGATTCGTGGGGGCGGGGGTGACGAACCAGGTCGAGACGTGGGTGTGCAGCACGTCGCCGCGAATGGCGACCGCGGATTCGAAGTGCGTCCTCTGCATCTTCGCCTGATGTCGTCGCTGCGACTGGTCGTCGAGCCCGCCCGCCGCGATGGCGGCAATCTCCCGCTTCGATGCATCTGCTCGCTCGAAGAGCCGTCGCAGCGCCGACTCCGCGTCGGACACGGCGGTCACCGCCGCGTCGGGGACGCCGGCCCGTCCGAGGCTCTCGACAAGCGTCGCCATGCCGCGCTCGCCCGGCAGGGCGGCGATGATCGTGGCCGCGTCCGGCGCCGTCGCGATCCGAAGGGCCTGCCAGCCGAGCATCTTGTCCACCCCCAGCCGCCGACCGACGCTGCGAGCCCCGACGTCGTCGGGGAGCACGTGGGCGAGCGCCTGCTGGAAGGCCTCGCGAAGCGTCTCGGCGGCGGCCGAGATCTCGCGGTGCTTGCGGGCGAAGGGAACCGGCGCGGGGGCGTCGTCGGGCATTCGGGGGCGGATCCTTCGTCGAGTGAGGTGGGGGGTGGTCGGGGGGGTGTGGACGGCGGCGTCGGGAGCATGACCTCCGGACCGAGGAATCGCCACATTGTCAGGCGTGGTCGGGGATCTGGTGGGCACCAGCACGGCGGCACGAGGTCATCAGGTGTCTGTACAGACACTCGTCGGTGTCCGTGCAGACACGAGGGCCTTGTTTAACGTCGAATCGCCTTTAGTTTGTCCTC